>CBJMBI010000319.1:0-5146 GCA_966427955.1 uncultured Ktedonobacterales bacterium | reverse complement strand
GGTGTGGATGATGCCGAGGGTCTGGGTAATGCTGAGGGCGTTGATGGGTCGCCACTGTCATCATCAGACTCGTCAATAGACGCTTTAATTTTACTATAATCTTCAGTTGTATTAACATTAAGTGATATATTATTAATATAAGATGTTGAGTCATCAATCCAAACATCAAATGTTGCACTATTAAGTACCTGGGCCTCAGATGAATAAGCATCATCTGCTGTATGCAGTCTGATTAAATCTTCGAGGGCATTTGCTCCTAATTTCACTGTGAAATGGTGCAAATTGGTGCCTTGGGTATTGTCAGAACCGTGATCGGTGATGTCGGAATCCTGTGCAAAAGGTAAAAGAATAGCTAACATATTTATATAATCATTAACTGGTAAAACGGTGAGACTATTTCTGATGGTTGGTGTAACGGAGTATGGTGGATCAATTTGAGCCCACTGTGGATTACTACCCTGTAAATTTTGTGTATACAACTGTATGCCCTTAACGATCCCTGCAATCTTGAGGACAGTCTGTAGAGGTGAAGATGAAGATTTGGAGTTGATAGTTGCCTTGAAAGAAGCCTGATCTGGCAACTGCACATCGCCATCATAATTAGTTATTAGTGTGGCATCACCCGCTTCAGATGAACCAGCTACTGTAGATGATGGAGTGACAGATTGTTCTTTTGTGTGTACTACAGTAATATGGAGAGTTTTAAGCTTTAACATAGTTAGGGCGCTCTCACGGAGTATCTCAGCGGGTGATTTGGGAGTGCCTGTTGCTATTGCGCTTGCCTGTAGTATATTAGTAGATGAACCAATTGCTCTCTGTGTAGAGTATCCAGATATCAGCAGTATACAGAATAAGAGAAGGAGAACACATTTACTTAGGTTTTTCATGAATAGCTCCTCTGTACATGAGAGACAGTGAGATCAACAAAACACCATTTTCTGACTGAGCAGTCCTCCTACCTATTGGTTTATCCGGCTCAGGATACTCAAGCAGAGAGAGGTATTCAGAGAAGAAAACCTTCTCCCCCTCAAAAGTTAGTATAGTTAAGATCTGCACACTCATCCAGGGGAAAAGAGGGACAAAAGTGGTTACAGGTTGCTCTCCTTCTCTTCTTGAGGAGGAAGGGATCATGGAGTCTGATCCTCATCCAGATCTTCTGCACGATTGATGGCTGTCTCGCCTTCAAGAATAAAAACAATGCGTTTGCAAATATTGCCGCAATGGTCACCGACTCGTTCGAGTTTATGAGCAATCCAGAACAAGTAGGTGACACGTTGTAATGCAAACGAATCGTGTTGTAGTGCAGGAATGGCATGAGCGCCGGCCATCATTGCCATCAAGTCGTGACGCACAAGATGATAGCGCACATCAACTACATCATCTTCTTCCCATATATAACGAGCAGCCTTGGCATCGCCTTCCGTGAAGGCTTTCATCGTACCCTGAAGAACGCGTAGAGCTTCTCTTCCCAGTTCAATTAAACTTTGTCTTACCGAAGATTCAGTGATTTCTGCTTTATCGTTGCTCGTTGAAGTGTGAACGGTTACCTGTGTAGTACTACTCTTGTAAAGAGGGACCATGCGTAACATAATGCGGGCAATTCCTTCGGCCCCATCTCCCATACGTTCAAGGTCTCCAGCAATTGATAAGGCAGAAGTCAAATGGCGCAAGTCACGTCCATCCAATGGCTGCTGTATAGTTAGTAGGCGAATGGTACGTTCTTCTATCGCTGTTCGGAGGCTATCAATCATCACATCAGACTCAATGACCATGCTGGCCAGAGCCAAATCCCCTGTATCAAGTGATGTAAGGACTCTGCTTAGTGCTCCCTCAACCAGGGACCCTAATTGCTGAATCTGTTTATCTAACTCCTCTAATTCTTTATCCAAAATACTTCTTGTCATGGGATTTCCTTCTTCTTTTTTTTGTGTCCTCCACATGTGGTTGCAGGTTGCTCTACCTTGGTGGTCAGATAGTGTCTGATGACAATGCAGCTTGCTACCCTACTGTAATGGTAACATATCTGCTATATGTCTATCCTCTCATTATTCAAACAGTCCTGGTCAAGACTCTGCAATTGACAGTCATTCTTCTACCGTGCTAAAGTACAAGAGTACTGTACAGTCAAGAAAACCATAGCAAAAGACTGTTAGGTAGAGATAGTTCCCAGGCCCAAGCTCTGTAGCTCAGAAGATCTGTTTTCTCCCTATTGCTCAAGCAAGGGATCCACAGGTTGAGGTTTGATGAGGCAGAATAAGAAGGAATGCAATTATGTCAGCGAAAAGACTACTCGGCGTTTTTGCCCACCCAGATGACGAGGTACTGATTAGCGGAGCTTTGCTCCACTATCATTCACTCAATGTAGAGACTGGCCTTGTCTATGCGACACGCGGTGAAAGTGGGGAAATTGCAAATCCCATGTTAGCAACACCCGAAAACCTGGGGCAGGTACGGGAGGAAGAGACGCGCACTGCCGCTGAAATTTTGCATGTAAATCAGCTATGGTTTCTGGGATATCGTGATTCTGGTATGACTGGTAGTGCTCAGAATAATAACCCCAATTCATTTATTCATGCCAGGCCTGCGGAAGTAATTGGCAAGCTGGTGGCTATCATTCGCCAGTTTCGCCCTCAAGTTCTCATTACATTCGACGAAACTGGAGGCTATTGGCATCCCGATCATATTGCTGTTTATAAGTATGCAACTGGTGCATTCCATGCTGCTGCTGACGGAGTGCAATATCCAGAACTAGGGCCCAGCCATGCTGTATCCAAGCTGTATTATGCCTCTTTCGCACGTCGGCAAATTGCTATGATGACTGAATGGTTAGAAGATCAAGCTTACGAGGGCTTTCTTAGAGATCTTGACGTTGAGCACATGGGCTTTACAGATGAGCAAATCAATGTTGTCTTGGATGTTGATCGCTGGCAACAGGACAAAGCCTTGGCTTGGAGCAAACATTGTACACAGAGAAATAGCAACCCTGTGGTTTCTCTTCTCCCAGAGGAGCTACAGCGCAAACTCCGCAGCACTGAGTATTATCAACTAGTAGCCTCGCGCGTGGGACCCGACAATGTTGGAGATAACGATCTATTTGCCCATGTGCAACCATAACTAGTAGTGAGCTACTTCTTACCCAGTTTTGCTAGTACAACACCCTTGAGCAGCGCCACCTCTTCCACCTTCAACGCAATTATCAGGCCGAAGTAAGTGCCAGCTGCCAGACCACCAATTCCAACAACGGTGATCACATGGCTTATGAAGCTGGCATGGGTAAAGAATGCTAAGGAGTCGAATGCTATTTCCAATCCCCAGCTAATAGCTACCATGACAGCTGTTGCCAGCAGAATTTTAAGTACAGTCGGTACCATCTCACCTAGTTTTAGAGGTCCAATTGCTATTCTCAGGAGTGCTAGTAACACTAGAGCATGTACCGAGTTTTGTACAGTATTGGCGAACGCTAGTGCAGGCATGCCGATCGTGTGCCAGAAAGGCAGAGCTACGGCTAGATATCCCAGGACGCCTACTAGCAGGACTGCAACAGGAATGATAGTATTTTTGCGTGCATAAAAAGCACTAATCAGTAATTGATCTATTGCAACGAAAGGTAACTGATAGGCATAGTTCTGCAAGGCGGTAGCGGTGAGCATTGTATCGTTGGCAGAGAAATTATGGCGCTGGAAAATGGCAGCTATAATTGGTATACGCAAGACGATAAGACCAGCAGCAGCAGGCATCATTAACAGTAGGCCCAGGCGGAAACCTAATGTTAGCGTCTCTTTAAAACGCTCCATGTTACCTTCTCTGGCATGACTAGTAAGCGTTGGTAGAACAGCAAAACCAAGTGCAGCTGCAACTAGACCAATGGGGAACTGGATCAATGTCGTAGCAAACGTCATGGCTGAATAGTTACTGGCCCCGCAAGATTTCATGCTGCTCATAAAGGATGCACAAGGTGTACCTGAGGCTAGACTCTGATCAAAGATGGCAACAGCATTACTAACAATATAACTAAAGGCTATTGGGACATACAACTTTAAAATATTTTTAATGGCAGGATGCTTCAGATCCAACACAAACATATAGCTCAGGCGTTGCTTGCGCAAACCGGGAAGCAGTAATCCAATTTGACCCACTGCACCCAAGATTACACCAAAAGCTAGACCATAGGTTCCGAACAGAGATTGACCCAGGAGACTAGTAGCAATAGCACCAGTAATGATCCCTACATGATACGCCGTAATGGCAAAGGCTGCCCAACCAAACTCTTTACGAGCATAGAGTGCACCCTGTAACACGGCAAAGGGTCCCAAAGCTATCAGCGAAAAGAAAATAATACGAGCAAATTGTGTAGTAAGGAGTTTTTGTGCTGGTGTAAACCCTGGTTCAAGCACATTATTCACCATCCAGGGAGCAATCACCAAAAAGATCAGCGAAGCGGCGGCCATAATCAGTATGACAAGGTTGACCAGTGTAAAGACTAGCCGCCGCAAGTCTTCACGTTTTTCAGGAGCGGCAAGATCATTAAATATGGGGACGAGTGCTCCACCCACAGAGCCATTCACCAGAAAGTCATTGAACTTTTGAGCGGGTGAGATTGCGCCAAAGAAAGGACCTGAGAGAGATGCTCCAGTCGAGGCGACAAAGGACTGACGTAGCATCCCCATGATGCTGCTCCCCAAGTTGCCTAGCATGACTAGCGTAGCGGATTTAATAAGTTCGCCCCGCCCACTGGGTTTGCTTGCATCGGGCAGTTCTACCACTTGTTCAATTTCAACGGATACGACATGCTCACCTTCTTCACTTGCTTTGTTCTCATCAGGCAGTTCTGCCATAATGTCTACAATTTGTTCAATTTCGCTTTCAAGTTGAACAGGACTTATTTCTTTATCAATAGAGTCTTTTGCCATAAAACAAACTTACACCATACTTATACAAACAAGGAAGCGCCCGTTTAAGAGTGAACACTTCCTTGAATTTAATTTCTTCACTTACTGAGCGAGAGCAATATGCGTTCTACTTGCTCTCGGGTTCGAGATAGATGCAGGTCAACGATCAGGTGTCGCAGACGCTCTAGATCGTCAATAGCACTGATTTTGGTCTCCGCTAGCATCTCTAAGTCAGCAAAACTTGTTACAACCAGAGT
>CBJMBI010000318.1:0-5165 GCA_966427955.1 uncultured Ktedonobacterales bacterium | reverse complement strand
GGATTCGATCTTTTCAAAGCGTGCAAATACTTCATTCATTTGATTTTGAAATGCACTAATATTTCTTGAGTGCGATACAAGTCCTTTATCATATTCATTTTGCCTTCTTGAAAGAGCATCAAGATCAGCTTTGATTTGCTTAAATTGCTTGTCCTGTTTTTGTGAAATCTCATGCAGACCTCGTTCGAGTGACTTCAATCGATTAAGTACATCTTCTGAGGCTACTTCGACTCTGACTGCTTTGATCGCTTCAGTTCTCTGCTCTCGAAGTTGTCGAACTTCTTCTTTGAGTTCGTTGAATTCAGCCCTCGTTGGTGGTTGGTCCACGTGCTATGCCTCCCGCTTTGCTTCCGCCTTTTTTGCGCGAGCTGACTTTACGCCGCGCTCCTCGACACGATATTTGTCAACATCTGCTTTCCAGTATAGATTACCTCGGTCGCCAATCTTCAATTTCCTGAGCTTGCCATATTCTGCTAACTTTCTCAGGTAATCTGTGCTAACTGCCTTATTGCTGTTCTTGCTGATGATGGCTGCCGCCTGAGTGGAGGTATACCACTCAGTAAGATTGATGATCTCAAGATTGAGATTTTCGTCCATTGACCTCCGCCTTTCGTCTCTCATCTGTTCTCATCTATCTGCAGAATAACACGCTACGAGATATTTGTCAAATTAGCCAAATACCGCGAGATTGTCTATAACTCAAAACACATTTTCTGTCGGGGACGGAGAATCAGCACCCCATACGCACCAACTTAAGCAAGGATGAGGCAAAAAACAGCTCCATCTGCAATGATGTCAAAAAGCATCGAGATATCATTTTCAGAAGGAGCCAATGCTATGATGAGTGCATCACAGATAAAATGTCAAGAGAATAGCACCAGAGATGTGTCTGAAACGGCTCTCCAGGGGGATTAAAAATGTGGTTTTCTATTCTATACTATTCACACGTGCTTCTTCTTCTGAAGAAGGGGCCTGGTGTTTTGTCAAACTTCATTGAACGCTTTTCTGAGGGGAAAGAATAAATAAAGCGGAATGAATGGGACCCTATGAATAATAGTCACTACTGATTTGTATCGTTATATACCTGCACTTTTTGAATAAAGCGGTATGGATGGGCATTTTGAAGAATGAATAGCATAAATTCGCGAATTGCAGAAAGGAGATAGGTATAACCGCACGCATAGGTATCAGGTACCATACATGCGATATTCACCGCCAAAAATAAGCAGGGCAAATACGTCCAATGCATGTCTTTGTGATACGCTGTATGAAAACATGGCGTACGTCATGATATCTGGTATGTATTTGATTCCATTAGCGTTTCAAGCTTCCATCTATGTATGAGGTTTTACCAGAAGCGTATGGAAACGAGAAAAGGTACTGGAGAGAGACGATCTCATCCTACAGCGAGGAGGAACGGATGGTTAAATAGGCAACGATTGATCCCTGTTCTGGTCGCGTTTGCTCTTGTCTTGCTTGTCGGAAGCGCCTTTCCTATTACAACAGCCATTAGACAGGCGTTCGCCGCTCACTTGAAAGCAGACATTCGTGCCGACGTTAACCGCGACGGAGTCGTCGATATAACTGGGGATTCCGATGTGGCAGGAAAGACCGCCTGGACGCTGAGCAGGGGAGCTATTTTTCTCCCCAATATCGGCGATGCGGCCAGGAGGTGTTCCTCGACAGGTAACCAGGGCAAGCAGCTGAGTGACGATGAACTTGCGGCCTGCAACGATGCCTCTGATGACATTGCTCATGCGCCTGAAAACCTGACCCCGCTGCGGACTGTTCCCATTGCAGATGTCCCGAGCGATGCGGCTGGTACACTCCAGGTGATCGGAGCAGGCAAGGAGAAAGTGCGCCTGTTCATCAAGCGGGGGAATACCTGGTCGAAGATCACGGACGCAGACCAGCTCAAAGCAGATGAATTGCGGGCTGGTGTCGAGCTGGGCCTGGATGGCAAGGATGTGGTCAGAGATAGCAAGGTCTGGGATGGTACGGTTACTGTGCGTTTTACAGTCAAAGCAGGAAGTCTTTCCTCGCAAGATGACGTGGTCCTGCGAGAAGCGCCAGTCCTGACGCACCATCACGTTCAGCAGGCGCAGGAGATCCTGGTTGCTGCTGGAGGTATGGACAATCCCGACCAGAGCCATTTCGTGCAAGATCTGGCTAGGCTGGTGAAGGATGCGGGGATCAGCACGCCATTGCGACAGTTAAACAGTGGTGATGACCAATGGGCTCAGGATTATGTGGAGCCGGGCTATGCCAGTATGCCTGGTCCTGATGGCAAACCCCGTGTGATTCGCATCATGATTCGTTCAGCGCAAAAAGGCCGCGAAGCGGGTCGGGTGGTCTTTACAGATCTGCGAGGTCCGGGCATTGGCGCCATTCAAATGAGTGGGAAGAGCGGCTATAACCAGATCGACTCGATGGGAAATCTGGAGACCATCCCGCCGTACAGCTATAATGGCCATAACTATCCTGTCGGTCGGATTATTATGGGTCAGCATGGAAATACAAAGCCAGATCAGGAGATGCTCACCTTCCTGGAATCGCAGGGTCTGCAGAAGCCTCTGCTGCTGGACACGAGCTGGCTGTTGGTTGGCCATGTTGATGAGTTTGTGCAATTCCTGCCAGCGAAGAACGGACGCGGGTGGATTATCGCACTCGCCGATCCGACTGGTGGTCTTGACCTGCTGCGGGCGGCCCAGAAAGCTGGCAAGGGAGAGACTCCCGTGTTTTCCAGGCCGCAGAGCGATGGAGATCCTGTCCAGACCATCAATCAGGTCCTGGCCGACACTGCCATGATCCAGGCCAATACGATGGCCGCCCAAAAGATAGCAGCCAATCTGGAGACACTCAAGCGTGAGACGGGGATCAATGACGCAGAGGTAATCAAAATCCCTGCCGTGTATGTTGGCTTGGATTTCTCAGGCAATACTGAAGGACCTGGAGGGGTGACCCTGGCTGGCTCTTCCGGAGTAAACGCTTATATTCCCGGCGCCATCAATGGGATTGTTCTCAGCCCGACGCAGTATATTGCTCCCAGGCAGTGGGGGCCGGTGATCGATGGCAAGGACATCTTTGCGGAAGCGGTTAGCGCCGCGTATGCGAAGGCTGGCATGAGCGTGAGCTACCTTGACGACTGGGCTACCCACCATTATAGCGGAGGCGAGGTCCACTGTGGAACCAATACGTTGCGCGATACGAGTGCGCCCTGGTGGCCGACTAGCAAGTGACAGTGTTGTGACGACTCCCCATGGCTAAACGCCCTGTCTTTTACCCACATTTTACAAATGGATTTTGTCAAATGGCCCTAGAAAAGGATGCCATTGCAGACTATTTCACAACCTCAACGGTATCAATCCTCCCCACAGGTAGCCCTAAAAAGATGTGGGTAAGAATCAGAGCTTTAGCTATGGGGTATCTGACAGTACATCGATCCCAGAGAGAAATCAAGCTGATGCTTCTGTCTGAATTGCTTTATGATAGAATTTTACACGTATCCTGGGCCTACCTCCTTGGGAGAAGGCTTTGCAGAGCTAGAATGAGTGAGGCAAGGACGCGCCATTCATCCCCATATCGCAAGAAAGGAGTCTTCTGGCGCGGAGATTGATAACGCAAGGCCTACTCCTTCCCATGTATTCTCTCCTCCCGCTCCTTCCTGTCTATCTCAGCTTGCCTAGCCCACCGTTCTTCATCTTCCTTAGTGGGTGGAGAGGATTTTAATTCATTCCAAGGAGTTGCAACACGGCTCAAACGTTGAGGCACGGGATCTCCCGCAGTCTGATCCATTGGCTCTTGCTGGTTACTTGTGTCATCTGTATCCATTCCTCCTCTCAGCTTTCTCTTTTCTTGCACTCTTAACCCAGTAAAATTTCTTACTGGAGCCAAAGATGATATTCTTCTATATCTTCTCTCTGAATGTGTTGCTCCTAGAGGATTTTTCTTCTTTTCATATATACTTAAATTTTTAAACTCTAGACTCATCAAATCCTTTGTAGAAGCTAAAGATGACGTTAATCTAGATCTTCTCTCGGATGGTGTTCCTGAAAGTTGTTTCTCAGGCTTACGTTGACGCTCAGACTGAGAGGGATGTTGTGATCTCACAGCATCAAATTTTCGACCTAAAGATGGCGTTTTTTTCTCTTTTCCTTTATCGGAGTTTTTTCCTATATCTGACATTTTTTATATCCTTACTTTTTGAGATGAGGAAAACATGCTCTTCTTTTTGAATTCGAGTCACCTGAACTCAAAAGGAACAATCAGTCAATTGTAACGATCTCACGCTTCAAAAGCGTGACTCCTTCTGAGTTTAACTCGCTCCTTGCAACAAAGTCAAGTCAGAAAGAGATTTTTTTGTATTTTATGGACACTTTCTATACATTCCGATGAGACAAGTGAAACATTCTAAGTAGGGGTGGAGTTTTAGATTACTGCTACTAGCCGCAAAGTAGAAGTTCTAAAAGCTGATGGTAGCAAGCTTTACTCTAGGCCAAAATACATGGTTGTTGTTGATTGCCTCATCCTTGCCCCTTTGAGCCTCATTATTATAGCAGTGTTTTGCACATCATTACCTCTACTGGCATACTGTCCTATATGTCCTGATCAATTGAATTTTGACTAACTGAAATGTTGCACTCGTATCATTGAAATGTGTGCAACCTGTATATAAAATGTCAAATGCTCTCTTTTAGACTAGACTTTGCCGCAAGTGTCGAGTTAAGCTTACTATATGGTTACACTTTCATTTTTGAGAAAATATAGTTTAGATATATTCTCCAGAAAAGGACAAACTCATGTCAAGAAGAATGGAACAAACACGTGATCTAACAGGCGAAAAAGTGACTAAAACAGTACAGGAATCTCGAAAGCCAAGTTTTACAGAGACACAGCACAGAACACGAGGAAACTCTTCTGAGAGACAACATAGAGGGAACATGTCAGAAGCAGCTCAAATGAGTACGCCAAGCTCAAGAGAGTCAGTTTACCGTGATAGGAGATTCGATCTAAGACAGGAACGTTGGCAGGAAAAACGAAGGAGCGGAGGTATTATATCTCAATCCAGGTCCAGAATGCGCGAAGCTGACATAAAGTGCAAGGCAAACCCTTCGCGATTTCCAAGTCTTGCCCTTGAACTGACAGCTTTGCGCATATCAGGCCAA
>CBJMBI010000317.1:0-5168 GCA_966427955.1 uncultured Ktedonobacterales bacterium | reverse complement strand
CACCAGAATATCTGCGGTGAGAAATTTTTCAGATTTCATTGAGTATATCGATAGTGGGGAGAAAGTGTTACAGAACCTTGGACCAGAAAGCTCTATCTTTCGACCTTTTGTCTTGCTAAAGCATATGTTGCGAGCGCTTGTCTGTCCAGCTTAATGCCCAGTCCTGCTTCCGTTGGAACAGTGAGATGTCCATTCTCAATGGAGAGATCCTCAATGAGCAGATCATCTTCTAACAGATGCAGCGTAGCCAGTCCACACTCTAATGTCACTTCAGGCGATGCGGCTACTAAGTGCAGTATAGCAGCGATACTAATGCCTGTTTCAATGGCGCTAGTAACTACACATTGTACACCTTGTTGTGTGGCTTCTTGGATGATTTGCCGACCGATGTGTAATCCACCAAGAAGCTGTGGTTTGAGTATGAGGACATCGGCTGCTTGTGCTGCGAGGACACGACGAGCACTTGCTAGATCTTCTATTGCCTCGTCTGCTGCAATAGGGATGGGACTAGCTTGTCTAAGCTTGTGCATGCCTGTCAGATCGCTGGCCTTGAGCGGCTGCTCGACGTACTGGATGTCGAGGGAGGCGCACTTGGTAAGTATCGTTAATGCCTCATCAAAGTCCCATGCCTCGTTAGCATCCAGTCGCAGGTGAATGCTGGGTCCAATGGCCTGACGAACAGCCTGTACGCGCTCGATGTCTGCTTTGATTCCCAGGCCGAGTTTGAGTTTGAGGCAACGAAAGCCTGCGGTGACTGCTGAGAGGGCATTGCTAACTGCTGCATGTATAGTTGATGCACCGATGACAGCATTGACGGGAATATGGGTACGTGGGGCAATGGGGATGTTACTAGGTGAATGAGCTGTGTGAGATTGAGAGCGTTGAATGAGCAGTTCGCTGATACTGCGCTGTTGAGCCTGTCCCAGGGCATCGAGTAAAGCCATTTCGAGTCCACAGATGGTCGAAGCTGGTAAGCTACCTCTGGCTTTATATAAGCAGTCTAGCGCTTCCTCTGGCCCCTTGTCTACAAGATCATTAATGATAGGAGATTGATGAAGCGCGGCAAGGGCATCATTGAGAGTCCCCCCGCCAAATTCGGGCAGGGGAGCAATCTCACCAATTCCGGTAATACCTTCTGCTATGACGATTTCGAGAATGGCCCCTTGACGTGTGGTCAGAGTCCCATGGGCTGTGGTCAAGGGGTGGCGCAGAGGGATGCAATAGGGCTGTACTTTCAATTGCTGTATCCTTCTTAAATGTGGATTGTAAAAGCTAAGACAAAACTAGCTCTCTCTTGTGTACTTTTCCATAGAAGAGAGTATAGATTACTAATCTAAGATGTGTCAAATTGTCCCTTTTTCCCCCTTGTATGGGGGCTTTTTCTAGATCATAATAATAGAAGTGTCAGAGGAGCTTTTCCATACGTTAGAGAAGTATCAGAAAAGCTCTTATATACGCTAGATAAGCATGTAAGGTTTGGTCGATACGCTTGAGAAAGAGAAAGGAGTCTTACCACAAAAAATTTTTTTTGTTACTTGCTATGACAACCATTGGTCCTAACAATTTGTAGACAATTATGTTATCTTGTACGGAATTACTTTCCTTGGGGAGATTGTATTCCTTGAGAAGAGTTTTTCTATGCTTGCTATGACAACAACTGGTTCTAACAACCTGTTGAAAATCATGTTATCTTGTACAGATTTGTTTTTCTTCAGAAAGGAAGGATTTGCATATGCTTCAGAAGAGAGAAATTACTGCCTGGATGCTAAGTGACTACATCCAGTTAGAAAAAACTCTCCAGCGGGCTTCTAGACGTGCTACTGATCTAGGGTACCCGATCCTTGCTAGCTTTACTCAACCCATCATGCCGTCTGATCCTATAGATGTGTTTAACGCCTTTCAATCATTATCTATAGGGGATTGCTTTTTCTGGGATTGTCCTGCAGAAAAGCATGCGTTGATTGGCGCAGGTGCCGCAACAACAATTACTACAGCGGGCTCGGATTGCATTGGGACAGCATCGACAATCTGGCGCGACTTGCAAGAGCATGCCGTTAGTGGTCAAGCTAGCCGGACACCATCAGGTTATACAAATGGACCGATACTTTTCGGAGGCTTTGCTTTTGATCCACTAACTTTACGAACAGACCTTTGGAAAGGATTTCCAGATGGTTTGCTTGTTTTGCCTTTCTTAACCTTCCATAGCCATGAGGAATATGCAACACTCACTATCAATACCATGGTCCGGCCAGAAACTGATCTGCAGGAGTGCATGGAAGAGATCTTTACCATCCTGGAAAAGCTGAGTATCCTCTTCGAGCAAAGAGAAATGTCGCCACAGAAACTGGTTGTACCATTTGATAGACAGCACAGACTGGGAATGCATGAGATGAGTCACCCAAGCGTATGGATGGCACAGGTCGCCAATGCTGTCCAGATGATCAAGGATCAGGCCTTTCAAAAGGTTGTATTGGCTCGGGCTCTCCGCGTGAGGAATGAAGAGCAAGCGTTCAACATTGCTGCTGTCTTGCATCAACTGTGTGAGAGCTATCCTACCGCCTATGTCTTTGCCATTCAGCGCGGCAAGCGCTATTTTGTTGGAGCGACACCAGAGAAACTCATCTGCGGAGTGAATGGCCAGATCCAAACCATGGCTCTAGCAGGTTCGGCTCCACGCGGAACAACCGAAGAAGAAGATCAACGTCTGGGTAATGAACTGTTACAAAGTTTGAAAAACCAAGAAGAACATCATATTGTTGTAACAACCATCTGTAATGCTCTGGCCAAGATCTGCTCTCGTGTTTGGGTTGCCGGCATGCCTCATCTCCTCAGACTCAAGAATATCCAACACCTAGAAACACCCATTGCAGGCACTCTCTTGCCAGATCATAGCATCCTGGAAGCGATTGCAAACTTACATCCGACACCGGCAGTTGGAGGATGCCCTCGTCAACCTGCACTGGCAGCCATTCGTGCCCATGAGCAACTTGATCGGGGCTGGTATGCTGGCCCAATTGGCTGGATCGGGGCTGGCGACAGTGGAGAATTTGCTGTGGCTCTACGCAGTGCTCTCATTGATGGCAACCAAGCTACCCTTTTTGCTGGCTGTGGGATTGTTGCCACTTCACAACCAGAGAGCGAGTTTGCCGAATCGCGTTTAAAGTTAGAAGTTATGCTACGAGCATTATCATAGCAGTATCCTTAAAACGGATCGTGAAAGAGTGGAGGTGCTAAGCCTCCACTGTCATTGAGCGCAGAGAAAAGGAGAGAGGAATAAATTGAAAAGACCAATAGATTTTGTACTTGGGTTCAGGGAGGAGCAGAAACATCATGCCATCCACATTTTCTAGTGTACAGGAAACTAACAACCAGACATATATTTATGTCAATGCTTTCGTTGATGAGTTGCAACGTTCTGGTATTCACAACGTTGTCATTTGTCCTGGATCACGTTCAACACCTCTCGCTTTGGCAATGGCACAGCATCCCGCACTACGCGTTTGGATGCATGTGGATGAACGTTCAGCGGCTTTCTTTGGCCTGGGTATGGCAATATGTCTTGGTCGACCAGTAGCATTACTGTGCACATCAGGAACGGCGGCGGCAAATTTTCTGCCTGCTATTGTGGAAGCCAAATTGTCACATGTTCCGTTGCTCGTGCTGACAGCAGATCGTCCTCCAGAACTGCGCGATTGTGGAGCACCTCAGGCTATTGATCAGAATAGGCTTTATGGTACTCATGTCAAGTGGTTTGTGGAAGTGGGGCTTCCCGAAGCGACCAATGAAGCCTTACGCTACATTCGTACGCTCGCTAATCGTGCCTCTGCCCTGACACAAGCGGTGCCAGCAGGTCCCGTTCATCTCAATTTTCCCTTTCGTGAACCACTGACACCCGAACCACAGCCCAATTTGCTACAGCCTGCACAGCAGAAATTGCGTGATCACATTGCTTGGCAGGGTCGCTTAGAGAACGAACCCTATATCAGAGTGAATGATGCACGGCAGGACTTTGTACCAAGAGCGACTATTCAATCCTTGATAGAGAAGGTGAATGAGACGTCAGATGGGCTCATCATTGTGGGACCGCTCAATAATCCGGCGCTCATAGAGCCATTGATTGAGCTGGCACAATGCTTGGGCTATCCTATCCTGGCAGATCCCCTCTCACAGTTCCGTTGTGGTCCTCATGATCAGAGCTATCTTGTGGCTACTTACGATGCTCTCTTACATTGTACAAATTTTATGCATAACATGCAACCAAAGTTAATATTGCGCTTTGGTGCCATGCCAACTGCTAAAACACTTCTTCTCTATCTAAAACAGCATTCTGATTGTCCACAGATGGTCATTGATGGGCAGAGTAGTTGGGAAGAGCCTACCCAATTGGCAGATATGCTGATACATGTAGATCCAATTGCATTTTGCCAAGATATTCTCAAGATGGTTGAGAAGCGTCAGACCTCGCAAGATGTTGCATCTCACTGGCTTACTGCTTGGCAACAGTGTGACCAGCTTGCACGACAGACTCTCCATGCAAAGCTTGAGGAATTTGAGCCATTGTTTGAGGGGCGTGTCTTTAGCGAGCTAGCCAATTTATTGCCAGATGGCACTCATCTCTTTGTTGGTAATAGTATGCCAGTGCGTGATCTGGATAGCTTTTTCTGGAACTCACAGCACCATGTACGTATCCTAGGCAATCGTGGAGCCAATGGCATCGATGGTGTTGTCTCAACAGCATTGGGTATCAGTGCGGTTTCTGGCAGAGATGAACCCAACATCCTAGTGATTGGAGATCTTTCTTTCTTCCATGATCTGAACGGTCTACTGGCAGCACGGCTTCACCAACTCAACCTAACAATTGTGCTCATCAACAATGATGGTGGGGGCATCTTCTCCTTCCTACCACAGGCAAAGTATCCACAACATTTTGAACAACTCTTTGGAACACCAACAGGGCTGGGCTTTCAGCCTGTGGTCCAGATGTATGGCGGCCAGTTCCAACGCATCGCAACTTGGCAAGAGTTCCGTCACGCTGTAATGGCTAGTCTAGTAAATGGTGGCCTCAATGTTGTCGAAGTACCTACCGAACGGACCAAGAACGTGGAGATGCATCGCCAACTTTGGCGAGCCGTTGAGCAAGAACTGAGCAACTTTCCTCCCTTTCACAG
>CBJMBI010000316.1:0-5195 GCA_966427955.1 uncultured Ktedonobacterales bacterium | reverse complement strand
GCTGGTGGTAGCACTCCTCTCTGTGTTCCTGCCGTGCAGGAAACTCCGCTCAATAGCGCTCCAGAGGTCTCTACATTCATTGATCGCTTGACTAATGGGTCTATACCTGTCGTCGTTTTCTTTACCGGGGCAGGCGCAAAACTCCTTTTGGACGAGGCTGAACGACTTGGCCGTCAGACTGAACTCCTCACAGCATTGCGTACTGTCACTATAGTTTGCCGAGGGCCCAAACCCTCTAGCATCCTGAAACGCTATGACATTCCTATTGCAGTAAGTGCACGTGAACCATACACGACAACGGAACTGCTAGAGGCAATGACATCCCTGGATCTGGCAGGAGTCAATGTTGGCATTGTGCACTATGGTGAATACAACACATTGGCTTCTCAGACATTGCAAGCGCGAGGAGCCAATCTTGTCGAACTCTGTCTCTATGAATGGACCCTACCTGAAGATCCTAGCGCCCTACAGAACCTAGTTAAGGATATCATTGCAGGACAGATAGACGCCGTCGTCTTTACTAGCCAGATCCAGGTACGTCACCTGTTCCTCATAGCGGCTGAGCTTCATTTATCTGATCAACTGGCCAAGAGTCTCAATACACAAACAGTTGTGGCCTCGATCGGCCCAACATGTACCAGAGCATTGCAAAGCTATGGTGTGACCCCGCATGTCATCCCTGAGCACCCAAAGATGGGGCATCTAGTGAAAGCCCTTGCACAGCATATGACCTAAACCAGAACTGTACTCTATAGGGCTACACTCTTTCAGCTGTCAACCTTTGTTCTCTAGGAAATAAAGGAGTAACCCCTATGCCTTTTTTACCTTCAAAAGGAGATGAGCGTCCGGGTTCTATCCCCACAGTCATTGCAGCATTCCTACATTTTGACACCTGCTTTACTATATGGGTTATTTTGGGCTCTCTAAGCGTTTATATCTCACCCAGCCTCCATCTAAACCCGGCTCAGCAGGGTTTGCTGGTTGCCATTCCAACTCTCAGTGGCTCTCTTTTCCGGTTTCCTATTGGTCTATTAAGCGACCGCTTCAGCACCAAACGGGTTGGAGTCGGGATGTTACTCTTCCTTTTTATTCCACTCTTGCTAGGATGGTTGCTACCCGTAAACTTTCCAGCTCTCCTCGGAATTGGCTTAATGCTTGGCGTGGCTGGAGCATCCTTCGCCGTTGCACTCCCCCTCGCCAGCCGCTGGTATCCACCTTCACAACAAGGGTTAGTGATGGGTATCGCCGCCGCGGGTAATATCGGCACTGTTATTGCCAATTTGTTCGCTCCTCGACTTGCTAAGTTATATGGATGGCATGCTGTCCTAGGCATCACGATGATCCCGCTGGCTGTGATCCTGCTAGCTTTCCTATTGATGGCCAAAGATAGCCCAACGAAACCCAAGAGCGTTCCTGCCTCCCGTTACATCGCGGCTCTAGGAAAAGCTAATCTCTGGTGGTTCTGCCTCTTGTACAGTGTGACCTTCGGTGGCTTTGTTGGTTTGAGTACCTTTCTGCCACAGTTCCTTCATAATCAGTACCAGCTTACTGCCATTGATGCTGGCAATCTGGCAGCAGCAGCAGCATTTATGGGTAGCACACTGCGTCCTTTCGGCGGTTATCTGGCTGATAAATTTGGCGGAGTGCGCACACTAACAGTTGTCCTTGTGATTGTTGCCATACTCTACACTCTGGCTTCACTGCTATTGCCCATTGGCCCCGCTGCAACATTCTTCATCATCGGTATGGCCTTCCTAGGCATAGGGAATGGAGCGATCTTCCAGCTAGTGCCGCAGTGCTTCCGTACAGAAATTGGCGTGGCAACCGGCTTGGTTGGCGCATTTGGAGGTGTTGGAGGATTCTTATTGCCAATCTTGATGGGATCTGTAAAACAGGGTTTTCATTCTTACGCCCCTGGCTGGGCTATCCTAGCAGGCTTCGCACTAGTAGCCTTTGTTGTCCTACGTATCCTAACAGCTATCCAGAATGATTGGCGCAACTCCTGGACAGTGACGAGAAAAACTGAATCAACTAGTGTTGCAGTTGGTACACCTTGAAATCTCCACCCATTAACTCTACCTATTAGCATGAGGCCAGTTCTTCTCCTCTTTTTTGAGCAAGGAGAAGAACTGGCCTCATGCTATAAGAAACACATTCGAACGAGTTGAAACTCGATGAATTGTTCAGACGTGGTTATAAAAGGAACAAAGTAATCAACTAGATATAACATCGATAGATCCAACAGTAAAAAAGGAGATAAATTGATGAAAGTTTATGATAGAAACAAACACAGCAAAAACCCAACAAGAAATGTTGCCGACACAATGTCGACCAAAGCAAAAAACATTGCTCTCTTCACCCCTAAGACCCCAGGGAACAACAAGCAAGATACCTTGGCCAGTGCTAAAGATATGGCTCAATTGACCTATACCCAAATGCAGAAGAGCATACAACAAGGTTGGAATAAGACTCGCACTTGGCTGGCAGTTGGAGCCGCAATAGCAGTTACCTTCGCCCAACAAAACATGCGCAAGGCACAAGAGAACTTAGAGAAGGCACAGAAAAGCCTGCAAAAGATGCAAACTTTTCTCCAGAGCAATGTAAGATCTGGTATAGCAAAGACCTCGGATGTGATTGGTCAAAGCACCAGCAAAGCCAGCTTAAGCTTTCAGCAGGCTACAACTAGAGCAAAAGAGCTGCAACACTCCTGGCAACAACAATCAGCTCAGCGCCAGCGTAAACGTAAGCGAGCAAAGATCGCATTCCGCTGGGGACTCATCTTCGGGGTGGTCCTGGCTTTATTGTACAGCCCCATTGCAGGATCAGAAATGCGTCAGCGCATTAGCAAAGGCTGGCGGCAGTCATCAGCCTTCTTGAGAAGAAATGTGGGATCTTGGGCCTAATGCAAAACTACTTGGCACATTCAGAGGATACTGCACTAAATACAAAATTATGCACCTTGTTAGCATAGTTTCTTTTCCCATGCACCCCAAGAAGAGACGGAGGAGGAAATCTGATTCACATGAGAGCTACCAGACTTTCTCCTCTTTTATTTCTATTTGAGCAAATAGTATGTTAAGCACAAAATGTCTGTAACTGCGCATTGATAATTTTACGCAACAAGGCTTTTGCGCGATGGAAATACGTTTTGGCCGTAGCCTCCGGCATGGACAGTGTTCTGCCAATCTCAGAAAAGCTCAACTGGGAAGCATAACGCAAAATAACCACTGCACGAAACTTTGGAGGCAAAGATTGAATGGCTTTTACCAGAAGTTGTTGCAGATCATGACGCTCAATTAACTCATCCGGTAATGGTCCAGGATCAGGAATATCACACAACCCTGTCAATTCACCATCTCCATTATCAACCTCAAGCTGAGAGAAACGAATTGCATATCTATGTCTACGCCTTAACTCATCAACACAGCAATTGCGTGCAACCTGAAAGAGCCAGGATTTAAATGGTTCGCCAGTTCCCAACTTTGGCAGAGAAGTATAGAAACGCAGAAATACCTGTTGTAATACGTCACAAGCCAGATCGTAGTCACCTAAAAAGCGACAAATAAAATTGAATAAAGGTGTGCTATAGCGACGCACCAACATTTCAAAAGCATCTTGGTCACCCGCAAGGACTAATTGGGCCAACATTGCATCTGACATATCTGGCAGCAATGGTTGCATGTGCGACTGAATATGCACAGGTAACTCCTTTCTGGATGAGTAAATAATCGAGCCGGTCTTCAATTTTTATACTATTAGCATATACTCTTCAAACGATAATTACAATAGCATTTTACTTATAAAAACTCTACTATTAGTAGTTGTAAGCATAAACTAAAGCAAAAAACCAAAAGCTTAGAAATTTCTTATCTTCATGAAATTTATTATTTGATTTATCGCGAATATAACTAAATAGACCCAAGACTATAGAGATTATAGTTTTGGGTCTATAATCGACTTTATGGATAATTATTACAAATCAGGCATGTTCAAGGCGACGCAACTCGATCTTGCCATTGCGGACACGCACTGCAAACGTTGGCTGCGCATAGACTGCCGGACTGTTCGCTACGCTGCCATCAGACAAGCGAAAACCTGAACGATGCCAGGGACAATAGACAATCCCATCCTCACAATGCCCTTGATCCAGTGGCCCTCCCAGATGGGAACATGTGGCAGCGATGGCATAAATGTTTTTGCCATCCTTGAATAAGACCGCAGGAATACCATCAACATCTACCCGCGTCAGTTTGCCTGGTACCAGCTCATTTTCAGCCATCACAGGCACAAACTTATCTGGGCCGCCCTCCCAGGCAACATGGTTGACCTCAATTCCAGAGGAATAGGCTAGCTCTCCGCCAATATAAGCAGAATAAATGGTCAGCGCATAGGCCATTGTAGAAAGCCCAATAGCTTTTCTCCTCTGTCCCGTAAGACGCAGGAGTGTCGAGGTCATGTTCAAAACCAGAGCACTTCCATTTAGCAGAGCATGCAGCATACCTGTTCGTTGTTCAGGTCTGTCTATATCAACCCAATTAGTTATGCCTGTTATCGCTGAACCAACTGCACCAACCAGACCAGTCCACATCAAGACATCAGAACTCCATGCTATCCCATCCTCTCGCTTAGATAGCCAAGCCAGATCCAGAACAAGAGTGGAAGTCCAGGCCCCAAGAGGAATATAGACTAACGCTGGATGAAGAGGATGTCCCAGCCAGACACCATTGAGTGCATCTTTGACCCGATAAGAAGACTCTTTTGGGTGGCCATATAACTTAGAAACCCAATTCCGTAAAGGCATCGCTAGCTTATCTAGCCAAGGCATACGTTTAACAAGTGTTGCACTCCAATGACGTAGCCGAGGAGACTGTGGCGGAGTCTCTACCCAACTGGTTATTTGATCAGCCCTCGCTCTTAAAGCCATAAGACCTACTCTCTTTCTGAAACTACTCTCACGCTTCTCTACCATATTATTTGCTAATCTTTCTAATCGTCACGGCCAGTATTGGAAAAAAGTTTCTTTGCAAGATCCTTTTCTATAGAGAAGACCAAATACAAGAGAACATCCACCCTATTCTTTCTTTGTGTCCTTTCATCTTGTAGAAAGCCGCAATCATCTAATAATTCCAATAGTCTCTTCTCTTTCACCATTATTACGCACTCTGGTAGCAGATTGGCCCTGGCTGAGTAGTAAC
>CBJMBI010000315.1:0-5201 GCA_966427955.1 uncultured Ktedonobacterales bacterium | reverse complement strand
AACGGTTTGCTGCTCATTGTCCCTTAGAGGGCTCTTACTCGGGCTGAACCATTCAGAAGGGCTACTTATAGAGGAAACGGTTTGCTGCTCATCGTCCCTTAGAGGGCTATTACTCGTATCCGACTTCTTAACCAAGCTCTCCCACACTGATTGGCATGCGTCACGAATATCGTTGTAAAGTTGGCTATACCATGTATCCGGCTCATCAGTCCCTGTTGCCCAATACTTAAGCAATCTTTTCTGAAGTTTTGGCGGCAACTCAGCTATTTTTTGGTTCAAATCATCCTCTATAGCCATCCCAACTTCCCATTCTCTAATCATCGCAGCTTCCTGCTGTTTCCGAACCCCAAACTCAGCTATAGCATCAATAGTTTCTTCTTTGAGTCGCATTGAGACCCAAGGAGATTCTTGCTTCAGTGCTTGCTTCCACGCAGACACTGGATTCTCTGGTTCAGCCTCTAACATCAACTTTGCTTCCTTCTCCCTAGAAGGTCGGCTATCCTGAGCAACATTTCTGTTGTGCGGATCTTTCAACCCATCAGATGCCAGAGCTTTCCCTTTTTGATCTGAGGTACTTGAAGATCCATCTGGTTGACTATAATGCCAAGGACCTGGTTGTAATCTTTTAACTTCTCCTTTATTTTGATGCTTCGAGACTTCGTCTGATGATATACGCATATTTTCTGCCCGCATTATATTTCTTCCTCCTTAATAAGGATCTATAGCATTCATGCCAAAAATCAAAAGAAAGCATACAATAAAACTCTAAGAATCAGAAGCCCTTTTTCAACTCCTCATTTTAACTATAGCACAAAATAATGATCAGGAGCTAGGATTACTGTCGAATATTTTGTAGCTCTCTACTGACTACCTCATGTGCTGAATGTAGAGCAATGATCTAGAGCAGAAGTTTAGGAAACAGAAAAGTTGCTGAACTAGCTCTTGGGATTTTAGCCGTGTGTCTCACTAGACGAGGGTTTATGTTGGACAGTAGAATGGACACGAAGGAGTTAAGATGGACAAACTCATCCTCACAGGAAGCAGAGGCAACGTTGGGAGCAAGCTGGTGAACGCTTTGGCAAGACGTTACGACCTCTTTGAAATTGATAGCCATTTTCCAGAGGACATGCGGGGAAACCGAAAATGGAAAGTTGACCTCTCAGATATTGGGCAACTCATGAATGCTTTTGAACACATCGGCTCTGTGCGTTATGTGATTCACTTAGCTGGAGATCCACAAGTTGATGCTCCCTGGGATTCTGTGCTGAAGAATAATATCATAGCAACGCACAATCTGTATGAATGTGCGAGACACTACCAAGTGCAACGAGTGATCTTTGCCAGTTCTAATCATGTGACAGGTGGGTACGAAGGTATCCCTCCGACGTTACATATGAGAGAATGCGAGCAAATGATCACCACTGCTCATCCAATTCGTCCTGATGGGCATTATGCTGCCAGCAAAGCGTTTGGAGAAGCCGTAGCCAGACAATACTATGAGGTCTATGGTATTGAATCCATCTGTCTGAGAATAGGGACAGTCGTCCCAAACGACTCGCCTATATCTGATGATCGGGTAAGAAAGACCTGGTTAAGTCAACGCGACTTAGAACAATTAGTACTCAAGTCCCTTATTGCCTTGATACCGTTTGGCATTTACTATGGAGTTTCTAACAACAAAGGTCGGTTTTGGGAACTAGCCAATGCACAGAAAGAACTTGGTTATACTCCAGTTGATGATGCGAGTACCATGTAATTAAAAAACGTGGTAATTCTTGTGAAGAGGAAAACGATTTTAACAATAAAACAAGAATTACCACGGGGAATGCTACTTCAAATTGCCCTTTTTAGGTTGCTAGCTCCACTTAGGTACAGAGTTCGGTAAAGACTTCGTTGGAGGCAAGGGAGTATTAGGCAACTGAGGTAGGGGCGTATTAGGCAACTGAGGTAGGGGCGTATTGGACAGCCTATTTGGAGTGCTATGGGAGATTGAGTTCTTGGCTTTCCCATCGGACTCCTGCTGTGTATCTAGTTGGAAGGAACCAATGGCTCTATCCATCTCTTGCACTAGATCGTGTAACTGGCGAGCCAGAGTGACGATCTCAGTGACGAACTGTTTTCCTTGTCGCGTCAGTTCAGGCATCCATCCCTCTGAGATCGATGGCAGACCGCTTATAGAAACTTTTGTCTTAAGTCGACTCAAATTGTTTATCAAGCCAGTCAGATCTTTGTCTAGCCGGATAAAGATCCACGAGGTATTCTGTTGCATATTCTGCACCTCGCTATTGAGACGCTGAAACAGACTTCGCAGTATGCGCAAGTCCTTGGAGGATGCCTCCGATGAGTTGGCAAGATTACGTACTGCGGGTACCATCTCGTCAATCAGGGCCAGCAGATTATTGATACTCTGAGGGAACGTCGTGCTGGAGAATGTGTGCTGGTGCTCACGGATACTTGTGATCAGAGTGGTCAGTTCATCTACTTCACGTTCTAACGCACTCTGGACCTCTCGATGATCTCCTTTCTCGCCCTGATCTTTTGCTCCAATTATGCCAGGGGTGGACAATCCCGTGTAGGCTGAGTTTTGTGTAAAATTGAGGGTAGCTGCAAAGGTCTCAGAGCGTTCGAGTTCCTGTCGTGCAATTACATCAAGCTGTTTAGCAGATGCTTGCATGCGCAGCAGGAAGCGCTGGAAACGGCTAATTGTAAAGTTAAAGGCGTTTGCCAACATGTCGATGGGATCGTCGACTATAGAAGTAGTGATACTCAGGTCTCTCGCGCTAACAATACGCATGTGCGAGAAGAGGTGCTGAGCAGCATTGGTTAGTACATCTCGCTGGTTACGTGTTTCTTCAATCAGTCCAGTGATCACCTCCAACATTGCATTTAATGCCTCAGCTACATCTGTAATCTCATCTCGTCCAGTAATTGTGGCGCGTGTATTGAGCTGTCCTAGCTTGATGCTGCTAGTCACCTGCTGGAGATGACGAAGCCGATGTATAAGAGTGCGGGAGATGAACCAGCCGACAAAGGCTATTGCCAGAGAAGCTAAAATAGCTCCGATGATGGTACCAATGGTCTGATTTTGCTCCTCTGACCTTGCTGCTGTACCTACAGAGGAGGAAAGGATCTGGTTTTGCTGAATCAATGATTCGAGTGCACTAAGGGCATCAGCGTTAGTTGGTTCAGCTTGAGCACGCAATAGTGGCTGTGCCTCGGAGATATTTCCGCTCGTGATATCCAGTATAATCTGGTTTTGGGTGGCGAGATACAAGAGCCAGGAGCGCTGTGCACCAGCAGCTAGAGTTCGCTGCTGATCTGCCTGTCTCTCTTGACCAATCTCCGAAAGTAGCGCTACTTCGTCAGGATGCTTAACGAGCAGGTCTTGGTTAATAAAGTTACTTAAGATTGTATCATAGCGCCCGGACAGATTCTGGATAGCTGCGCGGTCAAGACTCAAAGTATCCTGTGAAGGCTCAGGGACTGTGGCATCATCTATCAGAGTGTGGGTCTCGGTATCCATTAGCTGTAGGAAATTCTCTCCTGTGGTTAGCGACGTATTAGTCTGGAGTAATTGCTGGTAGAAGTTGGACTGTCGACTGAGTGTCTGAGTGCGTTGAATGCCAATTATCCCTGTGACCAGAGCTGCAATCAGTGCTGCTAGTAGAAAGCTGAGGGTTAGACGGCTGCCAATGGGAAGACTAAGCAGCAGGTCAGGGCTACTCAGTAGTTTCCAATCAATTCGCCTTCTGGTCGGGACTGTCTTTGTGGGTTGGATAGTGTTGGGTTGTACTGGTGTGTTGGTCGATTGTTTGTTAGGAGACTGCACGTGGCACCTTACTTTTCTCTAGAAGGGACTGCATTCTGGATATCCCTACGGGCTATGAAGTTGGCATCATAACAGAATTTGGAAGATAATTCATCTTCTGTGCTTGCTGTTGCACATCTGAAGTAAGCATAAAATTCAGAAAGGCTTCCAGCGTAGGATTGGTATTACCCAGTGTATACATGTGCTCGTAACTCCAGAAGGCGTAACGTCCCGCCATGATATTCTCTTTGGTTGGCATCTGGCCGTCAATGGCAAGAGTATTCACCTTTGACGTCAGTACCGAGAGGGCCAGATACCCGATTGCACCAGGTGTTTGGGCAACAGTATCACGCTCACTGATAGAAGAATTAGTCTGCATGAGATTACCAACCTCATCGCGTCCTCCCAAGATATATTTGCGGAAGATATTGCGTGTGCCAGAGGCATTATTTTGCACAACAAGTGTGATGGGCAGATTTGGTCCTCCTATCTGATGCCAATTGGTAATCTGACCTGTGGAGAAGATATCGATGATCTGCTGCTGTGTGAGTGACTTGACGGTGATATCAGGGTTGACGATTATAGCATTTGGAACGATACAAACAATGTGGTCTGTCAGGTTGGGGTCAGGATAGAGAGCCCGGTCGGCATAGACATCAGAGTTGCCAATATCTGCTTGCTGGGTGGTGACGGCATTGAGGCCGGCAGTGCTATCACCTCCACGCACCTCGATATGCACCTGCGGATGCAGTTGCTGGAACTGACTAGCGGCGATACTAACCAATGGCTGCATAGCAGTTGACCCTGCTGCAATGAGTTGTCCTGTCAGCTCTGACTGCGTTGCCGTTGAGCCCCCACAGCCAGCTAACAGAGCAGCTAACGCCAGATTCATCAGCAAGATCCATGGGCGACTTCTATGGAAACTGCCTATGGCTCTCTTTGACTGAACACTGCTCTGGTTGAGGACATGAGGATTCGTCACACATTGACAAATAGGAGACAACTGGTAGTCGCTGCAAGGGCTCGCTTGCGAAAATAAAGAGTGTAATCTTCTCATAGGACATTCCTCCTCATCAAGGTTAGAAAACCATTATTCTCTGTGATGACAATGAAGAAGCTTCACACACTATCAGTTCCAATTGTAAGGCTATTAGCGTGTACCCTGCTGCGATAGAGAAATTACTCGTGACGAATTATCTTGCGTCACAAAGCCTGGACCAGTCATCAAAACGTCATTTGCAATAGTATTGAGGTTCGTCCCATAGAGCGTCAGGAGCACAATGGGCAAATAGCCCTGGAGGTACTGCTGCTGGTCAACAGCGAATAATATGGTGCCGCTCTTGATCGCTTGCAGGACAGCGGGTGATAAATCAAAGGTTGCAAGCTTGATCTG
>CBJMBI010000314.1:0-5202 GCA_966427955.1 uncultured Ktedonobacterales bacterium | reverse complement strand
CTTTTGTACAATCGCGAAGTAGTTGATTCAGATATGCAATTTTGGGGAGAGGTAATTCTCCCTGATGAACTTGCTAGTCCATTCACAAACTTCATCGCAGAGGCTGACGAGGAAGATATCATTTGCATGGGAACTGGACGAACGCGTGGCCTAGGCAAAGTCAGAGTCGTTGAGATCAAAGAAGCAAACTCGAGAAACCTTACCGCCTTCAAAAACAAGTTAATCCGTTTTGATGCTGCAATGAGAAAGCAAGCTCAGGAGGCAAAGGTCAGAAATCTTGCTCCATTCTTCTTTGCCATCACACTTCACTCACCTAGCATTCTTTGTGATCCTTTTATGCGTTATTATTCTACTATAGAAGAATTTACACTTAGTGATCTGCTGAAGCATCCAACAGCTACATTTCAGAGAATCTACCATTCTGCTGGAATTCGTCGGGTTTGTGGCTGGAATGAGCTGTGGGGAACACCAAGAGCAAATGATTATGCAATAGAGACAGGTTCCACCTTCCTCTTTGCTTGCTCTCAGGAACTCGATGACCCCCTCATTCAAGCTCTCTCTACACTTGAGGAGGAAGGCATTGGCAACCGCCGTTCAGAAGGCTTCGGTCGGATATGCATTTCAGATCCATTTCACCTGGAAGGAGAACAAATTTGAATAAACGCACGATGATAATGCTACGCGTCAACGAGCAAGCAGAACTTTTCTATGAGAAATCACAAGAATTGGGGATACTTGCTGCCCAATCCTTCGGTGGGGAGCGTGGGAAAGAACCTCAGCAACAAAGGCATAGAGCACAAATGACTGGCCTGGAAAATATCGCTGAGACGACTTGGAAAGCCACTGATGTTCTGGACTACATTAAAAAACAGATTGCACGTCAAGCAGAATGGAGGGATAAGGGCTTCGGAGAAAATTTGAAAAGCTACATTGAGAAGAATCTTAAAGCAGATGTAGCTACAATCTGTGCTAGTGTTGGAATTGATAATAAAACAGAGGAAGATAGAAGAGAGCGACAGCAGATTTATTTGCTGCTCATCCGCCAATTTATTCGCCAGATCGTCGTACAGTACGAGTATCGTGTCAGCCAGTCAGAAAGAGCCTCGTCATGATCACTGAGAAAGAGCAAGATAGTATACGACTATTAAGTGACAATGAGCTGTATCAACAAGCAGTGGATCTCATGAACAGTATTGGCGGAACACTTTCATCAACACAGGTTAACGGGCTACTCAATGTGACGTTTGCTAATACTTATGATGAGCTAGAAAAATTTGTGAACCATCAACGGCAGCGGACAACATGGCCTGCTCGAGAACGACACGTGCCTGATTTCTACTTTAAACTCGCACGAAAGCTGAAGGATATAGAGTCCTATGTTCCCTCTATTCTGCAACATAGGCAAGAAAAACCCTCAAAAGAGGATCAACAAGTACTGAAGATGTTACTTGCACGTGAATTTATTCAGCACCTTCTCGCTGAAAATGCCTATCTGGGAGTTCGAACTCCCAATAACAAACCTGAAGGAAGACCTCAAGGTGGCAATAGAGGCCCATCAACAAGACAGGAGAGAGTATGACTCAGAATATGCTTGCTATGCGCAATCGCTATGTCTTCGAAGGTAAATTAGAAATGCGGACAGCACTTCATATTGGGGGTGGGAAAGCAACACTCAGTTATACTGATAGTCCCGTTGTGCTTACGCCAGAAGGGACTCCTTTCATTCCCGGATCAAGCTTTAAGGGTGCATTGCGTAGCACTATCGAGAAACTGGTATCAAGCTTACCCGAAGATCTCGGTCTGCGTTCCTGTGGCCTGCCAACAGACGAAAATACAAACGAGCCATGCCCTACATCCCACCAAAAGCAGATTGCAGACGAGCGGCGTAATGATCCTAATAATGGTGAAACGCTTCTAGCACAGGCCCGTGAGCAGCTTTGCCATACCTGCCAGCTTTTCGGATCGCCCTTTGCCGCAGCACGCATTACCCTCAACGATCTCTATCTAATTAACGATGAATGGTGCGGGACAACCCAGATACGCGATGGCGTTGCCATTGACCGCGATAGCGAGACCGCAAAACCTGGATTGAAATATGACTTTGAAGTAGTCCCTGCCACAACGGTATTTGCAATGCGCTTGGTACTAGAGAATGCTACAGAAGAGGATTTACAGCTCATCAGTATTGGACTAAGTGAATTTGTGAACGGCTTTGGCGGTGTCGGCGGCCTACGCTCACGTGGCCTAGGAGCATGTATACTCAATGATTTGAAAATTAGTTGCTTAGACCTTACTGGCGAGAAGAACCAAGACCGAATGCAACGTTTGCAGCGATACCTTCTCTATAAAGAACTTGCTCAGCTTGATACACAGAGCTTCTTTGAAGAACATATCAACAAGTTGTTTGAAGGGTCAAAACTTAATCATTAGAGGAGCATACACGATGTTAAAAACATTGGTAAATGAAGCGCATTTGCGGCTGAATATCACCACTACAGGGCCTCTGCTCATCAAATCTGGCTCTGCAACAGTGACTGGTGCAGATATGACCCCAGTCCAAACATACCGCAATGGACAACAAGAGATATACCTCCCTGGAAGCTCGTTGAAAGGCGTTTTCCGCAGCCATCTTGAAAAGGTAGTCAACAGTATCAAGCCACGTGTCGCTTGTGATCCACTTTCGCAGTCAGGAGGTACCAGGAGAGATGATGGGGCACAACTGTACCGCACCTCATGTGGCAAGCGCATTGAGGAAAGGAGCTCCTCCCACGAGAAATATGCAAGTTCATGTCCCACTTGCCGTCTCTTTGGGTCAACCTCGTTCATCGGACGCATTTCAATAGATGATGCCTATCTGCCACATGGGTCAGTTGGCACCAAAGCACTGGTAGAACACCGCGATGGCGTTGCTATTGACAGGCTAACAGGTGGAGCAAGTGGCGGAGCGAAATTTGATATGGAAGTGGTGACATCAGGTACTACATTTCATACGACTATTCATCTACGCAATTTTGAAATCTGGCAACTCGGAATGCTGTTTATCATCATACAAGACATGGAAGATGAACTGATTCGTATTGGCTCTGGTCGTTCTAGAGGACTAGGCAAGATAGTAGCCACTATCAATGATCAGGAAGAGGGTTCTCATCTCGGCGGTGTGGTACTCAGCACAATACGTAAGACTCGAGAAAATGAGCACCAGGAGCAATATAACGAACTATGGGGACTGGGACGCTGGCTAGATGATGAAACAACGTATGGGACAAAGCGTGATGATGTACTCCAACTCTCCCAGGCCGTAGCACATATTCATCAGGGTATTCGAAGCAAGCGTGTGTTCAAAGGTGATGCGTTGAATGATTTAAAAGTTCGCAGCATCGGATACTTTGTGGATTGCATCCAACAATGGCCTAATGATACAGAAGCAGCAATGAGGCCTCGCAAAGGAGACGACTAATGGCACAGGAACTACTCCTTGCAGGTAAGACGAAAGATCTTGCAGCAGTTCTCAAAACACATCATATTCCTTCAGACACTCATGTACTTATGTTGTTGGAGATCCAGCCCCAACGTATTGTTGAGCCATACGCACGACAAAATCTGCTTCACTTTGCCCACTTTGATCCTGACAATTGTACAGACTATACATCGGGACGTGTCTTTCACAAATATGGTGAACTACGTTGGGAAAAACAAGATGGTGCTGTACAGATCATCTACACAGGCTATAAACACTATATGCCTGATATAGGCATCACACAAACAATACAGCTAGATAGCTGTAAGCTAGTCTCCAGAAGCTATTTTCTCTTTGGCAAAAGACTTGATGATCACCAATTGGCTCGTATCGGCCCTCCAGCACAGGCAGGAGATTTCGCTGAAGCACGTATTCCGCGCTTATTGCGATATCCAGCACCGGAAGGTGCAGAAAGAGTACAACTCGTTGTGTATGAATATTTTGATCGCACTACAGGAGGCAAGCTAGCCTTTCGTTTCGCTGATTTGGTAGGAGCAGAATAAAGACAATGAATCCTTACGATTTTGTCCCTCTAGACATGGGCCACAAGCCACAACGTCGCAAACCCATCTGGCATTCCGTTCTTACAAGAGGTGGTAACCAAAAGTTGTATTCTGGCCATTTACATGTCTATATCGCGGCAGAAACACCCCTTTTCATTCGTGATGCAGATACATCCGTGCAGAATCCAAAGAGTCCCGGAACACATATTCGTAATAAGTCGAATGAATATATCATTCCTGGAACATCCATCAAAGGTATGTTACGCAATGTAGTTGAGACACTGTGTGGAGGCTGCATGACAGTCTTTCGTATGCCACGAGAGTATACAAGAAATCCTATACCACAGGATTTTGATCGCTGTACCAACAATACATTACTTTGTACATCATGCCGCATTTTTGGTATGATAGGACAACGCAAACCAGGGCAGCACGAGATAGACGTTTTTCTTGGTAAGGTAAATATTAGTGATGCTTATGCCTATGAAGATACTCTCGATTTTTATCATTCTATCTACACAGCTGTTCTAGATACACCTAAACCGCGCCATCGAGCTTTTTATCTTGACAATGATGGTCGTTTTATCGCTGGAAGAAAATACTACTTCCACCATGCTGATCCGCCACGCACCGAAAATCGATTGCTAGAGATACGTAACAGACCGGGAGAGTACCGCAATCAATATATTAAGCCGCTTGACAAAGACACCGAATTTTCTGCTCGCATTGACTTCACTAATCTTGAGGCTGATGAATTTGCTGCCCTCCTGCTGGCAATTACTCTTCAACCAGATATGCGGCACAAAATTGGATATGGAAAACCGATTGGCTTAGGGAGCATCCAGCTTACCCCTACAGCTCTAAAACTTGTTGACTATAAGACTCGTTACACAGCATTCAGCTCAGGAGCAGGCATAACACATTATAACATTAATGAAATTTCCGACTTACTTGATAAGCAATTGGCTTCGTTCGATGCAGAAGTCCATACAGCTTTCCACAATTTCCGCTCACGACCATCGTTGCAGCACCTGCACCGTATCTGGCAATGGCCTCCTGATGACTCCGCGGTGTACAGTTATCCAAGCCAACGCTGGTTCAAGGACAATCCAAGGGCGCATATTGCTGATACGATAGATTTGTACCCCGGAGACTAAATTGGTGTAGTCGTTTAGCAGTGCA
>CBJMBI010000313.1:0-5207 GCA_966427955.1 uncultured Ktedonobacterales bacterium | reverse complement strand
GCATGTTGTGTCAATCTCTTTGGGGAAGATCATACTAGCGAGCTCTATCTTCATTCCATACCCTCCTTGCAGGTCTTCCGTTCCATTTCTTTCAAAGGTGTTGTCAAGGTGTCTGGTGTGTGTCCTTGATAAAGAGAGTCGCTCTTGGCTATACTTGAAAAGAAGACCAAGGATCGCTGTGAGGAACATGTCCCTTGTCAAAAGCTCTGCTTATATATGTGGAACGATCTTTCATTGTACACTATTTGGAAGCTGCTATAAAAAGGAAAAAGAAATTATTCAAAGAGGATTTGCAATATGGACAAAAATTTTGGGGATAAATCGAGAAAAGATATAAAATCGTCTATTGATGCAAAGCAACAGAACGGCAGCAAGACTTATGGTATTAGGGAAAGAATTAATGCTCAGGAGCGGGAAAGTAAGCGTCTGAAGGTTAGCTCAGATCCTCATGTTCTAATGGATAGTGGAACTGAACAAGGACATGCAGAGGGACAAGTTGATAAATCTCCTCCTGTGTCATTACCTCAGTATGAGTGGTCTGTATTATCTCAACAGCCAGAAGCGTCAGGAAGTTCCTCCGTTGATCAATTTGATAGGCCGCTATACTCTCCGGTTCACCCTTACGACTTCCATAGGTTTGATCCTGGACTGGAGAGTGTGCCATTCGCTGACCAATCCGATTTCAAGTTGTTCTCTCCGTATATGTATCAACCAGGATCGTTCACGGGTGATCTCTGGACGTTTGATCCTGGGCAAGAAGGTCTGTTATTTGATATACCAGCAAGCGGCCAATTTCCTCTCACGCCATCCACGTATCAACGAGAATCTCTGGGCACGGGAGCCATGTCCTCTCATGAGTTAGAATCCTTGGGGAGTCACTCCGTTGATGCACCTGCAGATGTCCAGCTCTCTTCCTCAGACGAGTCGCATTATCAAGAATCGCCCTCGCACACACCCCAGATTAAGTCAGAAAGTCTGCCATTTGATCTGGTTCAGTCGCCTCCCTCAGAACTGCCCTCGGACACCCTCGCTGATGTCGATAAACCTTCTCTCGGTTCAAAGGGGAAGAGCTTAAAGGTCGAAGTCCCTTTCGTAGGCGAAAAGCCAACCGGAATAGAGTCTAGTCTTGATTCATCTCTGTATTTGGCCAGCCAAAGTGCTAATCAGCTGGAAGGCAAAGTGTCCCAACGAAAAGCTGCAGATAACCGATCAACTGAAGTTAGCTCGTCAAGAGAAGCCGATCGTCAAGCGACTAAGCTTGATTCTAAGGTTGTAGGCGCTTGTATACGTCATGGATGGAGGTATCTACAGCAAGGTGACTTGGACGAGGCCTTGAGGGCTTATCTTCGAGTGACTGACGACCTTGATAAGCAAAATGTACAAGCTCTTAGGATTGTTGGGGGGATATATCGCCGGAAGCGTCAATACGAGGAGGCCTTGGATGTCGAGGTGCGAAGGAGTAAGCTCCTGCCTAAGGATCCATTAGTTTTCAGAAAGTGTGCGGATATATGTGAAGAGCTAGCTGGATGGTCAATGGATGGGTATAAAGAGGTGGAGTGGTGGGAGCAGGCCGTGGAATACAGGAAGCGAAGCCATGAACTCGAGCCTGGTAATCTACTAATTTCAGAAAGTTATGTGTGGGTATTAGAAAAATGTGCGAAGAGGTGTGAAGAGGTGGCTGAACAGTGTGAGGATAAGTATGAAAAGGTGGAGTGGTGCGAGCGGGCTGTGGAATACTTGGAGCGAAACTATAAAATCGATCATGAGAATGCAAAAACTCCAGGAAATTATGCGAGGGTGTTAAACGTGTGTGCGGAGAGTTGTGAAGAGGTGGCTAAAGAGTGTAAGGATAAGCGTGAAGAGGTGGATTGGCGCGAGAGGGCCTTGGAATACCGGGAGCGAAGCATCGAGGTCCGGCCTAAGGATGCAATAGCTTTAAGAAAATGTGCGGAGAGGTATAAAGAGTTGGGAGATCTGTATGGAGAGATAAATATGTCTTATAGGCAGATAGCTCAATATGAGGAGAGTGTGGAATACTTCGAGCAAAGTATTCAGCGCCAGCCTAAGAATGCAATAACGTTAGGAAATTGTGCGAGAGTGTGTGAAAAGATGGGTGATCTTATTAAGAATACAAGTATAAATATAAGTTGTGAGTATTACGAGCAGGACATAGAAAAAAAGAACTGAACAGATTGGTATTCTGTCTAATAATGCAGAGGCATTCGGGAAGCGTGGGGAGGCGGATAGCAAAAAGAGTGTTGAGTACTACGAGAAGGCCAGGAAAGAATTGACGGAAGCGTTGAAGTTTGATGAGCTTGGTTGGATCGTTGGAACACGCGGAGAGGTCAATGAAGCGTTGGGAGAGAAGGAACTAGCCTTGCAAGACTATAGGAGAGCGATTAGAATTAATCCATCTCTGCATAAGATCCGTGAAAAGGTTGCTAAGCTGGAACGCGAAATGTCTCAGCGAACAACAGCTGATAACTGAAGCTAGCTCGTCAAGAGAAGCCGATCGTCAAGCCATTAAGCATGATTCTCTTAGGAGGAGATAACGATGTCAGAGCATATTCCAGTTGTTATTGGAGCGGCCCGGACGCCAACCGGGAAATTTCTCGGCAGTCTCGCTCTATACTCTCTTTGCTGGTCTTCGATTGCATTGCCCTCCTTGCAGGTCTTCCGTTCCATTTCTTCCAAAGTTGTCGTCAAGGTGTCTGGTATGTGTCCTTGATAAAGAGAGTCGCTCATGGCTATACTTTAAAAGAAGACCAAGGATCGCTGTGAGGAACATGCCCTTTGTCAAAAGCTCTGCTTATATATGTGGAACGATCTTTCATTGTACACTATTTGGAAGTAGGATCGAAAAAAGCGAAAGAAAGCACTCAAGGAGGATTTTTACGATGAGAAGCGGAGATTCTGGTAAATGGTCGAAGGAATCAAAGGGTGAGGCTTCTGTGTCATCTGCCTCTGGACAACAGGCGAGAGAGCCTTATAGTTGGAGGAGGGTGGTAGAAGATCGAGAGCGGGAGCAAAGCGGTACGGATCGTATCTCATATCCTAAAAAAGTAATAAAGGAATATAAAGTTGCAGAGAGTATAGATGCAAAAGAATCTTCTAAGCAACCTGCTGCCATCGGTCGTCAATTGTGGGGTATGCCTACTTTTCACTTGGGGGTGTCTGAGTTGGATGAGCTAAGGAAGCTTCCAGAGCAGAGTCACATGCAGTCTGTCTCTCCCAACGATGCCGGCGAAGTCTCTGTAGACAACAAGCCTCCTCTTATTATGAACAAAAAAAGTTACCGTGATGCCATATTTTCTGTTAGATCCCGCGTGCCAAATGATAGTGGCCAGAAGGCAATTCGCAAGGATGTTAAAGAGGAACGGCTGTTATCTGCACTGGAGAGCCAGGAGCACAGGAGTGGCAGCGCTTCTTCTCGGGTAAGGGCCAATTTTGGTGAAATCGAAATAGATACTATTCAGCCTGGCAATGTTAAAGAATACTTAGATAAACTTTGTACAATCAAACGTTCTGTAGAGTGGAATAATACTTTGCCGTCAACTACTGATAAAGGAAAGGAACAATCTAATGAAATACTAAAAAGATATCATATGAAAATAAAAGAAATGCAGATTAAGAGTCAAAAAATGTTTAAAGAATATGAGATCGATATGATTAAAGATGTAGATATAGCAAAAGTTAAAGAATTTTTTTCAATGTTAGAAAAGGTTGACCAGTCTATATATCTCAGTTATGACCTAGAGGTTAGTCCAGAAGCGAAGGAGGAGGTTGAACGTATAAAATCACTCATCTCTTCTTATGATGAAATTTCTAAAGGGTTTTGCAATAGTGAGTTCAAAAGTTCACCTGATGGTAGCATTAAAGAACAATCTTCATTGCTTGGAGAGTTGCTTTCAAAGAATGAGGAGGATCTTAATAAATATCGCAAATTAGAGCAAGAGTCTCCTAAAGAAGCAGCGCTTCAGAGACTGGAATATAGCTATCTGAAACGCCAAGGGGAAATACTCAATGAGGCTCGGCAAGCTCTCTCTAATTTGCGAGATAACAGAGGCAAGGAAAAAAGTTATCTTGATGCAGTATCTTCTGGTATATCCAACGAGCAAGATAAAAATGGCTGGGATACTATTAGGATGAGTACTGTAGTAAAATGGAGGTTGGATAAAAAAACGGAAAGTAAAGGGAAAATAGGTAAAAGAGCGGAGCAATTCAAAATATTGTCTCAGGGACCTCACGGTAAACAGCTATGTGATGATTTTAAGCAAATTCATGAACAAAATTATAGAAACCATTTAACACGACTTGAGCATATTTTTAATGAACTAAAGGAAATTAGGAAGAAAGAGGAAATATCTGAAGAGGAAAATAGAATTATAGAAGGTTATTTTCAAGAAATAAGTAATATGAATATTAAAAGTTTTGATATGTTTTTAAAATATGAGTTTAACGAATTGGATAGAAGAAAAGATGAAAATAGAAAAAATAAAAATGAAAATAGAAAAAATAATAAAGAAGTTATGAAATTTTTTCGGCTTTTAGACAATATTGGCAAGGAAATACATTACAATGCTGATTTAGAGGAGCTTAGCTCAGGAGGAAAGCAATGGTATAAGGATTTGGAACCATTACATAAGATGCTAATGGAATTATATGATATGGATAAAGATAAGAAGATAATAGAAGAAGAAAAATTTAATTCAATAAACAGAGATATTGAAGAACGTTTCACCTTATATTTTAAATTATGTGATAGCTCTCCTGAAAAAGCAGCATTTTATAAATCCGAATATAGCCATCTGAAGCTAATTAGAAAGAAATTAAATGATATGAAGAATAAAGGCCTAGTTAAAGTATAAGATGGGCTATTTGATCATGATCACATATCAAGATCAAAATATGGTTAGGTAATTTTTTGGAGGAGATAACGATGTCAGAGCATATTCCAGTTCTTGTTGGAGCGGCCCGGACGCCAACCGGAAAATTTCTTGGCAGTCTCGCCAGTCTGAGCGCTCCGCAACTGGGCGCAATTGCCATTAAAGAGGCTGTACGTCGTGCAGGCATTGACCCGCAAACAATCGAAGAAGTCATTATGGGCAATGTGGTCTCCGCTGGAGTTGGGCAGGCTCCTGCGCGACAAGCTGCTATTCAGGCTGGACTGCCTGTTGAAATCCCTGCCTGGACAATTAATAAAGTGT
>CBJMBI010000312.1:0-5233 GCA_966427955.1 uncultured Ktedonobacterales bacterium | reverse complement strand
CTGTGTGATAGTCGATTGCTACCTCGGCTGCATCTGTCACATTGTGTCCTTTCAAGGCGGCAATCTGCTGTTGGGCAATCTTCAATACTTGATTTTGAAATGGGAGATCGAGTGTTGTCGAGACAACTACGCCGGAACGCGAGAGATCTGACATTCTAATATGTAAAATGTTAGCTAGCTCTTTTCGAGCATAGTAATCAAAATGTGGCGCAAGATCAGAAACGATTGGAGCTGATTTGAGGAAATTAGGTTGCTGAGCCTCATGGATGGCCTCGAGACGTTGAGAAGTAGTGATATAACCCTGCAAGTACATCTGCTCAAGCACTTCTTGCATACGACTGAGGGCTGCATGGGGATGTAAGTATGGATCATGAGCTATGGGTGAACTGACAATACCAGCCAGCATTGCAGACTGGGCAATATCCAGTTGAGCAGCCGCCTTAGCTTTGGGCGTGTCCTGCAAACCGAAGTAAGTGCCAGCCGCAGCCTCAACACCATATGATTGCTCACCATAATACGTAGTATTCAGGTACATGGTAAGTATCTGCTCTTTAGTATAGTAACGTGTCACATTTGGAGCAAGAATAATTTCCTGTAGCTTGCGCAGCATTGTCTCCTTATTGCCAACAAGCGTATTTTTTATCAATTGTTGGGTAATCGTGCTACCGCCGGAGACGACATGGCCCTCTGTCAAATCATCTATGGCCGCACGGACAATACCTGTAATATCATATCCTGGATTTTTCCAGAAATTCTGGTCTTCAATGGCAATCTGGGCATGTACCATATTGGGCGAAATTTGAGAAAAGGGGACGCTGATCTGCAAGCCCTGATCTGTGGCTTCATAAATTAGTTGGCCATGCATATCATAAAGGCGCAAGCTATCCCCAGGAAGGATATCTTCCAGTCGTAGGATCTTATCGCCAAAGCGCTGTTGCGTTGCTCCTATGAAACCAGCAAACAGAGCGAAAGCGACGGACGAGATTGTCAGCAGTATAAACAGGCTCAGAGCCATATTGCGCAAGGTGAGTGTGCTTTTACGCTCCATCGCGATTTCATTCATGAGATTAAGTCGCAACTTCTTGCGCTTGGCATGCCGTTTTGTGCGCCAGCCAGTTGGATGTACACGAAGATGAGGTGCACTATACATGAAACCTGCAACAGGCTTTTCGGGGACATCATTGAGCCGTTGTGCTATCGCTGCCTGACTATGTAGAGGTAGTTTAGCTGGAACAACTGCGCGTTGGGAATTTTGCTCTTGTTCATTTGCCTCTTTTGGCATCTCTATCACGTCTACCTTGGATTGCGGATGAGAAGATGTTCCCCCTGGATCATTTTCAACCTGCATTTGCTAAACCTCTTTTCTCCCGTTCTTTCATATTGTTAGATATTGTTAGCCTCGACAAAAAAAAATACACATACATTGAAATTTGAGATAACTTCATTGTTAGTCTAGGTCACCAGTTTGTACGAATTGATACGCTCTTTGTGAGGTCATTTCTCACTGTAAACCTCTCAGGTCACCTCAACTTGGTTGTACTTAATTACATTGTACACGGGCCACAGTACTACTTGTGATACATAGATACACCATCTGTGTGTTGTCTTATTAGTAGCAAGGAACTAAGCAACCAAAGAACGAAATAAGTGTCTAACTGTACTTAGGCGAAATGGCACCATTAAGTACAAACGCTATAGCTAAGGAGATAGTCACCAGATAACTAGCTCCAGGAGTTAGTTGTTTACTGCTCCTTACCACCAGTCCTGTCCGGCGGGGCTGAGCCCATCGGTTGGCTGGTTATTGGTAGCTGGTGGCTGAAAATCAAAACTATATGAACTGCAATATGGCTGTGCGGTTATTGGCTTGGACTGATTATACTGCATATCTTTGGATCCCTGTGTGAAGGGAAATGTAGATGGAGCTTTACTACTCAGCACGCCTACTGGCACTTGGCCTGCCAGAAACCAATCGCTGGTTTTCACTCCGTCAGAATAGTATTGCTCAGCTTTCACCAGACCGCCCGGGTTGGTAAACGACTGAGGAGAATGACCTACCTCAGCGGCTAGCATGGCATCGTGCCAGATAGGAGCCGCACCAGTAATACCATTGATATTGATCATCGGTGAATCGTCATTATTGCCAACCCAGACGCCGAGCACATAGTCCGATGTATAGCCGACCGTCCAGGTATCACGGAAATCATCGGTTGTGCCTGTCTTTGCGGCAGAGGGTAGGATTGGGCCGTAGCAGGTCCCATCAGTACGCAAATTGAGGGGGTTGCAATAGCCAAATTCTGGAGTCCGATCATCATTGTCACTTAGTACGTCAGTCATCATATAGGCAAGCTGAGGACTGATGATACGTGTGCCATGGTCTTGTGGATGTTTAAATACTTGATGCGTATTGGCAAACACTACTTTCTGGATCGTGTAATATGGGACATGGATGCCTCCATTGGCAAATGTGCCAATAGCTGATGTATGATCAATCAAGTGAAGGTCTAGGCTACCCAAGGCCATGCTCTCATTCGGATAGCCTTTATAATCTGTAATACCCATGTTCTGCATCGTTTTAACAACGTTCTGAACACCAACGTGTTCTATGACTTTAACTGCTGGTATATTGAGTGAGTTCTGTAAAGCACAGCGCAGCGTCACATGTCCATTAAAGGTGCCAGAGTAGTTATGAGGTGTAAAAGGTGGCTGACCTGCATGTGTAATAGAGATGGGGGCATCCTCGACGGCCTGTCCCGGAGAGACACCTTGCTCAAAGGCTGTCACATAGACATATGGCTTAAAAGAAGAACCAGGCTGGCGATATCCCTCTGTTGCTACGTCGAACTGGTCTGTATCTGGATGAGCATTGCCTAGCAGCGTACGGACGGCCCCGGTATGATAGTCGATGAGAACCTCAGCAGCATTCGTCACATTAAAACTTTGTAAGTTGGCTATCTGAGTCTGAGCAATTTGCAAGATTTGGTTTTGTAGCTTCACATCTAGCGTCGTATAGACATACATATCCGAGCGCGATAACTGTTGACGTGTCATGTGAAACTGCTTCTCCAGTTGCTCCAGCACAAAATTAAAGAAGTGTGGTGCAGGCTGGGTTTGATCTGCTGGATGCTTGAGAAAATCTGGACTGTGTGCTTCGTTGAGAGCCGCCTGTACTTGATTGTCAGTGATATAGCCGTTCCTATGCATAAGGGTGAGGATAGTTGTCAGACGACTCATTGCGGCGTTGAAATAAATCCATGGATCATATCCATTTGGAGCGCTAACAAGGCCAGCGAGCATAGCTGATTGAGCAAGATCCAGTTGTGAAGCCGCAGATTTTCCGGGTTGGTCTTGCAATCCAAAGTAGACACTCGCTGCCGCATCAACTCCATAGGCTTGTTCACCATAGTAGACACTATTGAGATACATTTCCAAGATGTCTTTTTTGCTGTAGTGCTTATTGATCGTTGATATCAGTACAAGCTCCTGCAGCTTACGAGTCATCTCCTGTGCTGAATTATGCAGGACCAAATTTTTGATAAGTTGTTGTGTAATTGTACTACCACCTTCGACAACACGACCTTGTTCTAGATCTTGCACGGCTGCTTGAAGAATGCGTTGGATATCAAGACCAGAATTTGTCCAGAACCCTTTATCTTCAGTGGAGACAGTTGCATCAATCATATACGGAGCTATCTGGTCATATGTGACTGATGTATGAAGGCCCTCGTCCGTCAACTGACCAATGAGTATGCCATGCATATCATACATTCTGAGATTATCGCGTGGTATGAGGCTGCGTAACGTAAGAATTTGAGGAATGTATTGCTTTTGGGTTGAGAAATAAAAACGGTAGGCAACAAGCGCAGTACCACTAATAGTTGTCAGAAAGATAATAACTAGGGCAACAGTGGTGCTCAGCAGAGTGATCCAGAAACGCTCAACTGAACGCTGTTTGTTAAGCCGGTATCGACGTGAAAACTTGCGTGCCGTGTGGCGCAACAAGAGTTTTCTCTGTCTTTGGAAAGTATTGTCCAGAGTAGTAGGTTGGGATGAGGACGCAATAAATTGGCTATCAATATCAGTAGGTTGGGATAAGGACTCAATAAATCGGTTGCCAATATCAAGAGGTTGGGACGCGTCCGTTATTTTGATGGCTTGCATCTGCATGGTAGAGCGTTCTTGGCGTAGGCGTTTACGTTCCAAGTAACGTAGTGCTCTCTGTTGCAAAGAGCCGGAGAGCTGGCTAGGAGCTGGTTGAGAAAGTGGTATGCTAGTCTCTGTTGGAAGTGATGATGTAGATGGAACAGCAAGAAGTGGCTTAGAAAGTACTTGCTGATAAGGTTGACTACCTTGAGAGATCTCGACATTCTCATGTCGCGAATGATTAGCTAACATAGTACAAGCTTCCCTTCGCCGTGTATCCCTAGTTCTTCATGTCAGCGTTCATATTGGTTTGGATTGGGTGTGTATCATGGTAACCTATATCCCTAAGGATACCCAACAGAAGAGAGTTTTTCCAGGAAAAAAATAGACAACTTCGAGGGCAAAATAGACAACTGCCAGAAATCTCCTAATCCTTGTCTGGATCAGTTGGTTGTAAGGCAGCTTCGATTAGTGCGGGGAGAATCTCATTAGTGATATTTTGTATCTGGTAGAGGCTCTCAATCCAGGGGATGTCCTGATTGCTAGTACCACGTACTTCAGCCAACTGAAGTATCCCTTCATCTATCAACGTGCGGAAGTAGAGGAAGGCGCGAACAACATCCGCGACTGGGACATGAGACTTACGCGTGATTGTACCGTACTCACTGCCGAGTTGCATGGCCTCTTGCTTCAAAGCGTGCTTATCGGTATTTCTGCTGAGCGCGCGCTGTAGCAGATTTAGCATGCGTTGTCCTAATTGTCGATAGCCATCGCGGGCTGTAATATCAAAATGTTGATACCAGGGGAAAGTGTTGAGAGTTCCATCGCTAAAGGCAAAGCGAATACGCCCCAGCAGGCTCTGAATAAGTAAGAGAGCAGCAGGATCTTGCTTTGGCTCCATCTCCTGTTGCAGACGAGCCTCAACATCGGCGCGGCGAAAACGACGATGTCCTCCACTAGTACGGCGCGAGGGAATTTCATTGCGATCAGCCCACAGACGCACGGTTGCTGGATGCATACCGAGCAGATCAGCTGCCTCACGCAAACTCAACCACTCTTCTTTTGATTGTGATGACGTCATCTTGTTCTCCTG
>CBJMBI010000311.1:0-5235 GCA_966427955.1 uncultured Ktedonobacterales bacterium | reverse complement strand
ATCAAGAGCTGAAACGAGCCTTTGATAGCTGGTGTGCTGCTTGGTTCTGGCCCGCTGATGAGATTGATAAAGTGCCAACGCCAGCAACATTCTATCAGCTCCCACTGTCAACTCGCCAGATAGTAGATGAGCTGACAAAAGAGTTGCACTTTTTTCATTGGGAATTGGAATTTCCAGATGTGTTTGCAAGACCGGAGCATGGATTTGATGCTGTGCTGGCGAATCCACCGTGGGATATTGCAAAATCTGAGTCATTAGAGTTCTTTGCTGGCTATGATCCTCTTTATCGTACTTACGGCAGACAAGAGGCACTGGTTGAACAGCAACGGTTGTTCAGTCAAGATCCAAACATTGAACGAGAGTGGTTACTTTATCTAGCTTACTTTAAGGACATGAGTAACTGGTCAAAGAAAACAGGATCACCTTTTGGTGATCCAAATGTGAAAAGTATGGATTTCTTTAACCTTAAACCAGGGAAACAGGGAGAGCAGCTCCATCAAATATGGCGAAATAGACGTTCTAATCAGCATAGCTATGTTTCCGAGCAGGATCACCCATTTCATTATCAAGGAACATCTTCTCTAAACACCTACAAAATGTTTTTAGAAGTGGCGCATCACCTAATCAAGCATAAAGGACGAATAGGTATGCTTGTTCCTTCCAACATCTATACTGATCAAGGATCGGCAGCCCTCAGAAAACTCTTTCTAGATCACTATAATTGGGAATGGCTGTTTGGCTTTATCAATTGGCAGCATATATTTGATATTTACTATCGGTTTAAGTTTGCGTTTTTGATTTTGGAAAAAGGAGGTTGTACCCAACATCTAAGGGCAGCTTTCAACAGAACAGATTTGACAGATCTGGATCAACTAGAAAGTTGTACGCTTTCCTTGCCTCGTGAGCTTATCGAACGATTTAGTCCTAATTCATCATCTATTGTTGAACCTCAAAGAAAGCAAGATCTGGATATTCTAGAGAAACTCTATACAGGTACAATACTATTTGGTGCACAGTTTAGTGATAGTTGGCAACTCCAGCATACTACAGAATTTGGCATGACTACTCATTCTAACCTTTTCCCCCCTTTGCCGAAGTGGGAAGTGCAAGGCTACAATCCTGATGGCTACGGTCATTGGATTGACCCAGCAAATAATATCGCACTTCCTCTCTATGAGGGACGTATGATTGGTCCTTTTGATCCTAGTGAAAAGGGATGGGTAAGCGGTAAAGGGCGTAGCGCTGTGTGGAGAAATATTTCCTATGAAAACAAAGTTTTTGAGCCTCAATATCTCATGTCGCTTGATACCTACAGAGCACAGGAAAAAGTTATGAGGGGAAATAAAGTGGGGTTCATGGATATTGGTTCTGCAACCAATACACGCTCAATGTATGCTACATTGATAAATGATACGCCTAGTGGTCACACTGTCTCTATCATTCAGCCAGAAAAACATGATAGTGCAAATATTCTATCGCTCGTTTCTATTCTCAATTCATTTGTTTATGACTATACCCTACGTTGTCGACTGGGAGGATTACATTTAAGCTATTTTGTCGTAGCTGAAACTCCTCTCATTCCACCTGCACGTATACGTCCAACTATATGTGCCCAACTCGCCGCGCGTCTCAATCTCATCATGCCTTGCTTCGCACCCCAATGGCTAGAGATGCGCAATGCCTATCCCCATCTTGGACAGCAGCATTGGCGCAAATTGTGGGCAATTACAGAGCATGAGCGGCTCCGTCTGCGCTGTATTCTCGATGCAATTATTGCAGAATTATATGGTTTAGCATATGATGACTTCGCTTGGATCTTACGTGACGATAAGACCAATCCCAAGGGCTTCTGGCGCGTTGATAAGGAGAAACCGAAGGAGCTGCGTCATACCACCCTGGCGTTGGCAGCTTTCAAGCGCTTAAAAGAGGTGGGACTGGAGGCCTTCAGCCAGGAGGATTGGCAGTTCCCAACGGAGATAGCGGCGCAACTGGGGCCACGGTTTACAGCTTGGCAGGAACAGGGTACAATTGAAGAGAGTTGGTCTGAGTGCGAAGAACATGCACATAGGATGAAAGAAATACTTCCTCCTGAAAAAGAACAGGCAGGCTCCAAGAGCCATTCTGGCCTCAATGGACACAAGAATGGGAGAACAAAGGGAGAAGCAATCAAGCAGCAGAGTTTGTGGAAGCCAGAGGAACAGCAACTCAGTTTGTGGGATAAAGATGAACTACGAGTGTTCCTGCAAATAAAAAATACGCAGTACTCCATCAAAGGGGGACTGCGTATTTTTTGCTCTTTGCCGACAAGCGCTAGTCGGTTATCGGCAACTCATCGCCTGGGCGCGGTGGTTCACCACCTGTCCGTGTCAGAAAGCGGATTGCAGCTGCCTTATCGCCCATTCCCTTGCGCTCAGCAAAGAAGTCCTCGGCTGTTCGCATCGCCGTGAGTTTTTCAGCTGCGGCCATCACTAAAAACTGGTTCATACTGGTTCCATCAGCCGCTGCCAGTCTCTCGACCGCTGCTTTCAGGGAAAGCGGCAGCCGCAAGGAAAAAGTTACTACTTTCGTTGCCATTTTTGTCTCCTCTTGATCGACTCCGCTGATATTAGATCATATACTTGCTTATCCTTATATAAGAGTTTCCTGCAAGGATGATTTATAATTTAGAGACTTTTTACGCTCAGTGCTATACTGGGCTTCTGGAAGTCCCTGAAAAGCTTCTCCCACAGTCACGTAGGGCTGATCGAAAAGTGTTCGGGTTTCACTATGCGTCGGGATAGGAAGTGACAGAGAGCCAACATTGTTTCGACAACCGAGAAAAACAATTCTCTGTCTTAATTGGGGAGCACCAAAATCGGCTGCCAGTAGTGTCTCAACTGAGAGAGTATAATTCATGTCTTGTATTTTATTGATTATTTCTGTATAAAGAGCGCCTTTTTCGAGCCCTTTTAGGTTAGAAACATTCTCCATGACAAAAAAAGTAGGTTGAAGCGCTTTAACGAAACGTAAAAATTCAAATAGTAGCTGTCCTCGTTCATCAGTAATTCCTTTCTGCTTACCTGCCTGGCTAAATGATTGACAAGGCGGACCACCATATACTAAATCTGGCGGGTTTGTTTCTCCTGAAAGTTCTCTCCAACATTGCAGCGGATTAGCAACTGTTCTGATATCTGTGCATAGAACTTTTGCTCTTGATTTATAGTGCTCCTTTAGCGTATCACAAGCATCTGGCCAACTATCCAATGCTAGTTTGGTATGAATTCGCAGATCTTTGATTACCGCTTGTTCAGCCCCTATATCCAATCCTCCTGCGCCACTAAAAAGGCTAAAGGCTGAGAGAGAGTTGCGGTTGAAACCTAACCTGATAGCATCTCGGAGGATTGAGTTAAAAACTGCTTTAGCCAGCGGGACAGGAACAGCATTTCCGACTTGTTGCTGAGTACTGGTTAAGGTACCTTTGAATATCAATGTATCAGGAAACCCCTGTAATCTAGCCGCTTCTCGAACAGTAATAAAACGGTTTTCAAAAGGATGGACAAATTTATTAAAAATGTAGCCGGTGACTGTTAACGATGGTTTAGCAGGATCTAACCGTATCATTCTGAGGTTGGGTCCTCCTTGTCGTGTGGGATCTTCTTTGACGTAGAAATGAAAACTCTTGTGCCAAAGCTCTTCAGGAAGATCCTGCATTTTTTGTCCAATAGCTAAATGATTTATGCGTTCTTGTACAGTTCTACCTACACTTCTTGCGATGTGATTTGGCACCATGTTCAAACTCCGTTCGAGAAAGAAAATATTTGCTGTAACCACTCATCACGGATGTGGCTTTCTGTAAAAGATAGTATACCATCAAAGAGGTTATACACTGGTGTTTCTAGCGGCAGATCACCCACCTTTCTTGCCTTACCACTTTTGTCTATTGTCCAGATAATATCTTCGAGAGAAGCTAAGTATTCCCTGTAGTGTCGCGCCGCGTGAATATTAGAAACGAGAGCAGTTTTTACCATAAACTGGCTAGGCTGAGGTTTACTTTCAGCACCGACTTTTAATACTTGATAAATACCTTTTTTAATGTCATCTGTGCGATCCATGCCAACGCTTGTTTTCCCATCAGAGACAGATTCATAGCCACTTCCAGATCCCCTGCGTCTTGCAGGCCAATCTTTGGGTCGAGGACTGGGTTGTCCACACGCGTTTGTTAGCCAATAAATACTGTCTCTTTGGGCATTGTTTGACCGGTATGCTTCAAACGCGATAGCCCAAAATGCTACATATCTTTTGAAAAAACCAGTATCTCTATCTATAGCTTGTTCAATGCGTTTGTATGCCCACGTTCTATCGTCTGTTTTCCTCATTGAGCCAAGGCTGATCAACTCGTAATCTGTTTGACCATTTTGCTGAAGAGGTAAGCACATATACATTTCAGAAGAGCTGAGAGAGATGTTATCGGAGGTTACATGGGTATGTATTGGTAGTACTCTCCCGTCTTCCTGAGCTTCCGTTAGTTGTTCACATGGCACAGCCAAAGCTAGTGTTTGCAAAGGAGCAGCTTTGATCTCTGACAGGAGTACGGTCTTTGTACTTTCTTCATAGATGATCATATCGATTGGTTCAGTTCCCCGGTAGACAATGAGATTTCTGTTCTCTCTAGCAAATAATTCTAGCAAGAAAATTCCAAGGAGTCGGGACGCCGCTTGTCCTATAAAACCGGATTCAGGCTTGTTAGCCTGCTCAAAGTGAAAATTATTGTGAAGTACACAGCGGGGACAGGTATTAGTATAGGGATAAAGCAGGAGTGGATCACCATTTGGGCAGAAATACCATCCCTTATGAGCTATGCTTTTGTAATATTCGGCAGCAACAAATAAATCGAATGCAGCAGCTAGTGCAAGGCCAATGGCATATTGTGTTTTTGTAACAGATGTATAAGCACTTTGTATAAGCTTTTTGGCAAGTGATTTCTCATAGTCGTGCGCTTCAATTCTTGTGGCGCTATTGATGGCATTCTTTACCCAGTCGGACACTGCTACTTCTGTAGTCTCAAGCAAATCGTGCTGGATTGAGTCAGGGAGGCGATCCATCTCATCAATGGTCCTTTCACAAAGATCTCTAGAATAGGGCTCTATTCCCTTAACGTATCAGATCTCGCTGGTAAGGTACTAGCCAACTCAGAGGTAGGTAAAGTAGGCTAGTCGCAAAAGATAGATATGGTATACTCATATCCATATGAGGTAG
>CBJMBI010000310.1:0-5241 GCA_966427955.1 uncultured Ktedonobacterales bacterium | reverse complement strand
TAGAGCATCGGTCTTCTAAACCGCAGGTCGCAGGTTCGATCCCTGCTGGGCGCGTCAATAAGTCTGGAACCGCTTCTAGACTGCTTTACCGACCTACGATTTGGGATGTGCGATGCTTCTATCCACTGAGCAAACCGTTAGTCGGAAACCCGCTAACCAATGGTCTGAAGAATTTATCTGCTTGTTGGATGGAATAACCGCATGTGTGACCTTTAGCTAGATTGATCATACCAGATGGGTCAAGGTGGGAACATTAGCCGTTGACGTGGGTATACGAAGAAAGATCAATCGATCCCGCGGCCTTTCAATTTTTTGCTCAGTCTAGTTTGACACCTTGGTTAGCGATGGTGGAAGACTCAGCATAACGAAGCGGCATTGCGGGGGAAGACCAACCTCCAGCGTCTTGCAAGCTTTTGATGTCTGTCCCATTTCTCACTGCTGAAGTTGCCCAATAGTGTCTACAATCGTGAGCAGAGAGACCAGTGATCCCGATAGCTTCCCCTAGTGTTTTTACTCGGTCGGTGATGGCTCTCTCGCTCATTTCTCCCTCTAGCTTTCCTCCCTTTCTTGATCCCATAAGCAACTTGGTTTGGGGTTTGCAGACTTCCAGATAGCCAATAGCAGCAAGTAGCGTGTCCCTGGTTAGCTGGTGAGTCTGAGTCTTGTCTACTTTTTGTCGGTAAAACGTGAGGGTGCCAGTTGAGAGATTGATTGACCGAGGTGCTAAACCGGCCACTTCTCCACATCTGAGCCCATGGTCAAGTAGCAGACACATTAGGAAAGCATCACGACGTCCTTGTGGGGTATCTGGTTGCGTTTTGAGTTGTCTAGCTTGTGCGGGGGAAATGGAGACGGCTGTTGCTTTTTTGTCGCCGATTCTGGTCACTTCTCTTTTCTGGTCAACATTCCTACCATGCGCGTGTCGGTATCCAGTAACCATGTTGATCTGACCACACTCCTCTGATGAAATGACGCCTGCTTTGAGTGCGAGTTTGCAGTAGACTTTGATGGTGGACAACTTGAGATTGACGGTCCCGATAGCATACCCTTGTTGGAGCATCCATTCAACAAACCCTTCAACGAGCCCGTGCGTGATCCCTTCCCACATTTGCGGATTGCTCAACAGGTCTTCTCTCACTTCTCCAGCTTGTGCGAGGTAGTTAGCGAATACATCTAGATCTGCTTGTTGTCGGCGTAGGGTATTGGTAGCTAATCTTTGCTGGTAGTTATTGAAAGCGTTTTGGGCGGCGTAGTGGTTTGCTATTTGTCCGATTGGGAGTGACTGGTTGATGACGATTAACTCTTGACTCATTGGTTGATTTCCTTTCGTTGCTTCTCTTTTTGCTTCCGACTCTTCCAACAAGTCAGTAGCTATTGATGAGTATAACATGCATGAGTTTTGGGTGTCAAGCGTGGATCGGTATGTGTGCGAGTGTGAGTGTGTGGTGAATTGAATGGCCGTTGACGTGGGTGAGTGTGTTGCTGGTTGCGGTAACGAGAGTGAGTGAGCAGGAAAGCAAGAGAGAGACAGACCAGAATGAGCAAGGGCCGTTGACGTGGATAGAATGAGTATGGGCGGCGGTGCGTGTTGAGTGGAGAGGAGGAAAGCAAGCAAGCAATCGGCGGTTGCGTGAGTCCAGTCCAGATGAGTCGAGTGAAGAGTAGCGGCGGTTGGTATTGGTACGGAAGTGCAGACAAGATCGGTAGCAAGAGGTGGGGGAGTGAAGAGTTAACCAGCGTGCGGCGGCGGGTGAGTGGATGCATGTCTTAAGTGAAGGTCGGTGATGCTTCAGTGCTGAGTCTTCTTGGAACGGCGGGCGGGGAGTTGCCTCACAAAAATCTCCCTTTTGTGTACTTGTCCGGTTGTCATGGTACCGATCCTGGACAAAAAATATAGCTGGAATATTACTAGGGTGTGGGTAAAAAGAGTAGAAGAGGTAAAAGTGATCGGCGGCAGTTGGTCTATTTTTCGCTAATTTTGGGTCTATTTTTGCTATTTTCTCGGTATTTTCGGGTATTTATTGGGGGGTTCCTCAAGTCGGGTGTAAGTGTACAAACTGGCTTCTGGAGCGGGTTGAGCAGGTTTACCGGAATACTATCGCGCATTAGAACAAATGATCTAGTGGGAGCCCACAAAAAAGAGCTAGCAGATTGATTTTTCTACTAGCTCATTGATGGTTAACGTATACGGGAAAGAATAACGGCACGAGCTTTATAGACACTACGAACGGGATCATGCTGGGTTTGTTGACCAGTGAAGCGGACTACATACCAACCTAACGACTCGATATATGCCTGTCTACGTTGGTCTCGTTTGATCTGCTCAGGTGTTGAATGGTATGCGGTCCCGTCTATTTCGATGACTGTTTTGCTTTCAATATGTGCGAAATCGGCGTAGTATGGACCTATTTTGTACTGTCTCTCAAGTGGGCGTAGTCGAGCGTTGCTATTGCTTGTATACTTATTCCAGAAAGAGTGAAACCGATTTTCTTGGTACGAGGTGGGTGGTTCCCATGGGGTAAATGAATTCATGAATGTTTTCTCCTTATGTGTGGATAGGAAAGGACAGTGCTTTTTTTCTAAGCTTCACTCTTTATGTGCTTCTGTCTTCCTTCTTTTTTTTGCTGGGGTGTATCTTACGTGGGGGTATGAAATGTACTTGTCTCTTCTTTGGGGGTTTACTATGGATGAGCATGTTTTGATTGATTAGATGAGTCGCTCATGGCTCCTGATTGGGCTTGCCTTTTGATTTCTTTCGAGATGAGTGACTCTCTTTATCTCTTTGTTTGAATGAGTCTATTGGGATTGATTGGGGCCGTTGACGTGGGTGTAGGTGTAGTGAGGAGTGCAGTTACTACACCCGCATAAACCCGCTTGGGAGGCCGATCCACAGTGTTTGGGTGTAGTTGGTGTAGTTTTCCAGAGGATCAGGGAAGGAAAGGCCCGTCGTTTGGTCGGCCCTTCCTATCTCTTCATATTAACCATGTCAACGGCTAATCTCTTCTCTTTTACTACACTACTACACTCATCCATCCATCAAGCCAGGTGGGAGGCCGGTCGAGGGGCGGTGTAGTAGGGTATGTAGTACTACACCCACTACACCTTTCACTTTTCACTCCTAACTAGAATGTGTACTTAATAGGTTTCAGACACTGTGGGCATTCGTCGTTATTCGTAGGGATGACCATTTCTATACACGTAAAGCAGAATCTATATTTTGAGTAGGCCGTTGAGGTGGAAGGTGTGTCAAGAGGGTCCTCCTCAAGCCAATCATGGTCACTGATCTCATCCTCTTCAGAGTTTAAATCTTCCCAAGGTCTCTTTTCTTCCTGCTCCTCTTCTATCTCCCCCTCCTCTATTGGATTGAGATGTATTGCTGCAAGACTGTCTATGTTTTCTTTACTGATATTATACGGGTTCCCACGATTATTACGCTTTTGATCTTTCTTTCTTGGTATAAGGTCCTTTCGTTTCAAATTCTCTGCTAACATCTCTGAATTCGGTACCCACTTTTTAAGTTTAGCGACATTTAAAGTTAATCCTAATTCTTTTGCCCAATCTGGTATAACTCTCTCCGCTAGCATCCATTCAGGGGTATTATCCGGTGCGTAACCTTTTAAGAATATTTCATAGATCTGTTTCTCTGTTAGCCTCTTATCCCCGTCTTTAACCAAATAACGAGCAAACTGGTAAAGTATCCCATCAAAGGTTGTGCTCTTATCCCTTCTTGCCTCTTCTACTCCCTCCATTGCAAACTCATGCACTATATTGAATACCTCTTCAGAAACTAACTTTGCAATGGTGGCTAATGGGAGAAACTTATCAAAAACCCTTCCTGTCGGTCCATTCCATTCATCTCTCAATTTTTCCTGTGTGTCTCTGACTTCCTTCCATTTGAGCAAAAGCAATCTGTACATCTTGTCTCTTGCTTCCACCCATGTTTCGTTTTCTTTGTAGGATCTGCGTAGTTTCTTTTGATTCGCATTCGGTGTTTTGTGAATATCAAGCCTTATACTTCTACTTCTAAGCGGGTGAGAGCTAAATTCCTTGGTACTGACTAACACTCGTGGGTTGAATATGTAGAACTTTTCTGGCTTGAATGCTTTGTTTGTTCCGGCTTCTGATAGTCTAACTGTTGCTTCGGCTTCTGTTGTTCCTGCCTGTAACCATCTCACAAAAGAATCACCTGAGTCTAATCTTGCTAAATGGTCGGCTTCTGTGATCACCTGTGTGTATCGTCCTATGTGAGCTGATCTGAACAGGGATGATGATGATGGGTTCCCTTCTGCTATTCCGTTGAATGCTACTTTTGAGATGAATATCGCTATTTTGCTCTTTCCACTTTCAGCTTCTCCTAGTAAATGCAGTATGGGAATAACATCAAAAAGCGGGTGGAAGTATGTCATCATTGCAAAAAGAACAGCGATTGTAATATATCTTTGATCCGGTACCACTAGCCTCTCTTTAAATAGGTTGTAGATGGTATTATAAGCCTCTTCCCATGTAGGAGCTTCTAATTCACCATCAATGAATTTCTGTACACTCTCTTGGTTCCATCTTGCTTCTTCTATTCCTATCTCTTTTACTCTTGGATTGAGGCCTAATCTTCTTACTTCTAAATACCACTCATCTGCTTTGAATATCTGGCCCGTGCTCGTGATCACAACTGGGAGAATATTATCATCCGCGTCTGCTACTAGAACCGTCACATAAGCTACGTCATCAACAAAATCAAGAGCCGGATGAATAGGAGCTAACGAAGTGTTTTTGATATTGGTTGCCAGTTTCATGCTTGTACCCCCTTTGCACTGTAGCCGGCTGTGGGGGAATATGTTATAATTGAGATACTAATAAGCATAGATATTCCTTTCGTTTCTTACCCCTTTCCTACGTCAATAGGAACGGGGGTATTTTTGTGTTTAATGGACTTCTTTTACTTGACCGATTGTTTTCTTCTCACGTTGTCGGTACCCCATCGCTTGCAGTATCTTTTCAAGTGTACGGGGGTTGATCATGTTGTAGCTGCCTATTTTCTCGGTCGGTAGGTATCCCTTGTTGAGATAATAAAGGGCACTCCGATATGGGACGCCGATGGACTCACATGCTTGTTTTAATGGGACTTGCTTCATTGGTTACTCCTTTGTTGGATATAGAAGTGTATTTATGTGATTAATTATATCATATCGGTGACTAAACTGGTACCCTACCCAAAAATCAACAAAATCACAACGGATGCATGTT
>CBJMBI010000309.1:0-5244 GCA_966427955.1 uncultured Ktedonobacterales bacterium | reverse complement strand
AGGTCAATTGCCTATACTCGCTTTTGGAAGAATAGACATGTTAGGGGAAGAAGTCCGTATGGAGGGAGCTAGATACGAGCCTCATTTTGAAAAATCTGTGCACAGAATTATGCGTACTACTATGTTAGGCCTCGTGCTCATACTCGTTGGATGCACGAGTAATCCTTCATCTATCAATACCGCTGGCAAGGCAACTCCTTCGCCATCAATTGTGCAAATGTGGCTAACAACGCAGGACAGGCAAGATAAGCTTACAGCACAGTCACCAATTGTACCTCAGAATGGGCCAGCATCCGCTGTAAACAGTACATTCATTACCATCGATCCTGCACGCCACTTTCAGAGGATTACAGGGTTCGGAGCTGCATTGACTGATAGTTCAGCTTATCTACTGAGTAAACTTTCTCCTCATCAACAGCAAGCGGCCATGCAGGCGTTATTTGACCCGCAACAAGGCATTGGTCTTAGCGAAATACGTATTCCGATGGGATCATCAGATTATACAGCTACTCCGCCTGACAATCCTGGTCCGTATTCTTATGATGATCTAGCACCCGGCAAGACAGATCCTTCCCTGACCCATTTTTCCATTGCTCACGATCAGGCATACATTTTACCACTACTAATTCAGGCAAAGCGCATCAATCCTCAGATCTCTACCATTGCAGCACCGTGGAGTCCTCCAGCCTGGATGAAGACCAATGATTCAATGATCAACGGCAGTATACGCAATGACTCCTATAGTGTGCTAGCCCAGTACTTTGTGCATTTTTTGCAACAGTACCATTCAGCAGGGGTCTCGATCAATGCCATCACCCCTCAGAATGAGCCAGGTGAGATCAATCACAATTATCCTAGCGTAGATATGTCTGCCAGTCAGGAAGCCTCATTTATAACGCAATATCTCGGACCAGCACTAACCAAGGCAGGTCTACATACAAAGATATTCGGGTGGGACTATGCATGGCTCTACTATCAGCAGGCTAAAGCTCTTTTAAGCAATACATCTGCACGCTCCGATCTTTCAGGGGTAGCTTGGCATTGCTATGGTGGTGATCCTGCAGTTATGGACAAAGTGCATACAGCCTATCCTTCTCTTGAGCAAGAGGAGACAGAGTGTTCCACTGGTCCTCACGGCATCGCACCTCTGAGCACATTTGAGGTCGCTATGCAGTCCATCCAACATTGGGCAAGTTCGGCACTCCTTTGGAATATCGCGCTTGATCCTTCTGGCGGCCCTAAGATTGGACAAGGATGTACGCAATGCGTAGGGCTTATGACCATCGACACAAAGCAAGATACAGCACAACTTACTGATGAGGCAATCCAGTTTGGGCATTTTAGTAAGTTTGTGCATCCTGGTGCACTCCATATAGCAGCCACTAGTGAGGATACCAATAACATAGAGGATGTAGCCTTCCAGAACCCTGACAAGACCCTGGTAATGATTGTACATAATAGCAGTTCTCAAGTAAAAACGATTACTGTACAAAATTCGAATCAGACAAACTTTACAAGCATATTACCTGCTGGTGCTATTGCGACATATACTTGGCCATTCGACAACCAGTAAGCAAGGGACACAGACTACTCTGTTTCCAACTTCATGATCCAGGTGATAAAATGCAAAGAGTTGTAACAGAAAATTTCATGCATACTATTTCAGGAGGGAGATGCATGGTAACTATATCTGAGCAAATTTGCAAGGAGCTACGTTCCATTATGGGAGATGATGGTCTAGAGGTTCAAATACCATTTCTCTCCCATACCATCTCGGATGCAATATCTCTCTCCTCTTCGACTAACACCATCGTTTACCCCCGTACCACTCAGCAGGTGAGTGACATCCTGCGCTTGGCACACCAACATGCTCTGCCTGTGGTTACACGTGGAAGTGGTACAAGCCTGACTGGAAGTAGCATCCCAACTCAAGGAGAACTCGTGCTCAGTCTTTCACGGATGAATCACATTCTTGAGATTGATCCTCAAACCTCGACAGCGACTGTCGAAGCAGGGGTAATTAATGGAGACCTGCAACAGGCACTTGAACCATTTGGATTATTTTATCCACCCGATCCCGCTAGTCTGATGGAGTGTTCACTTGGAGGAAATGCTGCTTGTAATGCTGGAGGACCACGTTGCCTTAAGTATGGCGTTACTAAAGATTACGTCCTGGGTATGACGGTTGTCTTAGCAGATGGTCGCATCCTTCATCTCGGAGGAAAAGTGCTCAAAAGCGCGGTAGGCTATCAGCTCATACAACTTTTTATCGGCTCCGAAGGAACACTTGGAGTAATCACAGAACTCATCTTGCGCTTGCTTCCACGTCCAAAGGCCTATGCCACAGCCGCTGTAATTTTCCCTGATTTAGATCAAGCTAGTCACGCTGTGACCGCAATTTTTTCCCATGGTCTGCTCCCCACAGTTGTCGAGCTGATGGATGCGGTGACCCTGCGTGCCGTTGAATACCAACTACCTACAGGCGTGTCATCAGAAACTGGGACCCTGCTCCTCATTGAGCAAGATGGCTATGATCCGTCTGATGTCCAGCGTGAAATATTCATGATCGAGCAGCTCTGCTCTGAAAATGGAGCTGTACAGGTGCAGGTAGCAATCGACCAGGAAGAACGGGAAAAATTATGGAAGACACGCCGTGCAGCATCTGATGCATTAGTACGTATTCGCCCTAACAAGCTAGGAGAGGATATCGTTGTACCTCGCAGCCAAATTCCTGAGATGGTGCACCGTATTAACCAGATCGCTAAGCAATTCGGCCTGCTTATTGCAGTCTTTGGGCATGCAGGAGACGGAAATCTGCACCCTAATATCCTCTTTGACCATAAACAAGCAGGTCAGTGGGAACAGGCAGAGCAAGCAGCAGCAGCCATCTTTCAAGCGGCTCTCGATCTTGGAGGAACCTTGAGTGGCGAGCATGGCATTGGCCTATTCAAACGGGAGTTTTTGCCTGACGCTTTAGAAGATGATGTTATCGAGATGATGCGAGGCATCAAACAACTCTTTGACCCAACCGGGCTTCTCAATCCAGGCAAGATCTTTCCCTCCCATGATAGGACACAACAGCAAGCATGGCTTCTTCAACTGCCAGTAAGAAACCGTCTCATTACAGGATAGTCCGGATTGCAGAAAGCCAACTACATTATAGCCAGCCATTGCGATAAGCAACGGCGACGGCCTGGACACGATCTTTGACACCCAATTTTTGCAGAATACGGTGAATATATGTCTTCACTGTATCCATGCTGATTTGCAAGCGTTGGGCAATCCCCCGATTTGTCAGGCCTTCACTAATTAGCTGGATTATCTCTTGTTCGCGCTTTGTTAGTCTATTAATGGAATTTGCCAGAGAGAAGCGTGCCTTGACTGTTGTGCCCTCGCCAGGCCTACTATGCAATTCCCAAGACCCACCCATCTCCTCTATACGCTCACGCATGATTAATAAACCGAAATGGAATTCTTCTCCCTCGCCAGACTTGGATGCTATCAATACTTGTTCTGGCTCAAAACCAATGCCATCATCACTTACCTCCACAACTAACCAATCATCAAACTTAGAGAGCTGGACGCTTATCTGCGTGGCACGAGCATGCTTCCACACATTCGTGAGAGCTTCCTGAATACATTGAGAGATGACCAATTCTAACTTGGGAGGTAAACGCTGCGACTCCTCAAACCCTGTCACATTCAACGCTAATGCAACCTCTGCATGGTCCCTTTTATACTCATCCATGAATTGCCGTATCATCTCAATCAATGGTCGTTTTTCTACCCGTTCAGCAAGCAAACCACTCATCGTATTGCGCAACTCATGCAGACTACTATTGAGCTTATTTCGAACATCCTGTAATTCGGACAAAACTGTCTGTTTATCGTCTATTGCTGACAAACGTTGGATATATTCAAGCTTGTGAATGACATGAGTAATCTGTTGCATAATACCATCATGTAGCCCACAAGCAATACGATTACGCTCCTGATCAATCGCATGCTGTCTGATTTGGTTAGAGAGATCAGAAGTACGCAGGAGAGAGGCCGCCACTTTGCCCATAAATGCGAGCAATAAGCAACGTTCATCTGCCAGGACATTCTTCTCAGGAACCGCAAGTGCTACCATGCCAAAAAGCATATCGTTATCTGAAAGAGTCACCAGTACAATGCACAGGTTATCTACTAGCAGCGTCGCGAGCATTTCGCCGGGACCACCTAAGGCCTGCTGTTCGATCATCCGCCAATCATCTATCATGGTAACCAGCTTTGCAGTAGGCAACTTCTCTCCCAGCGAAGCAACTGGAATAAAGCGTTGCTGAACCTGATGATAGAGCAAGAGACAGGCTCCCCGAGCACAAATAGCACGGCTCAGATGTGTCAAAATATGTTCACGCAGTTCCCGCGAGTCAATCTCCGTACCTAAGACATTGCCAATTTCATAGAGATCAGCGAGGCAGGAAAGACTATATAGTGCCTCTGGCAGCGTACTATAAGAAGAATGATGAGCTAACGGATAATCAGCCCTATAGGTATTCAATGAAGTCATCTCGCTTTCTCCCTCTAGGATTGGAGCGCAAAGCCATGGCAATGAACTCTTTTTCGTTTCTATTTCTATACTACAGAGGGAAGAAAAACTAGTTGTGCCTCATTCAGTTTATTTGACAGAAAGACTCATCCAATAGTATGATGGCTTTTAATATAGTCCTGAGAGGGCATGATGGCAGCAGTACCCCCACCACGGCGTCAAAAGCTGATGACAAAGCAGCTACAAGCCCGCCCGATGCGAAAAATTGCCCCAGGGCCAGAACCAAGCTACTTGTATAAGCTGAAGAATATGCACTGGCTCTTCCTGGTTGGCCTAGGCATGATGGTGCTCCTGATCTTATGGATTATTGGTTCAGCCATACTAGTATGGGGAATACAGCGTTACTACGACTTGTGTTATGGTAATCCTCGCACATATCAGGTAGACCAAGTAGTGGGACAGGGCGGGGACAGTCCAACCCACCCTAGTCATTTCATTGCCATCAACGAAAATCATCAGGCCATAGTGATCGAACTCAGAGCTGGCGACCCTACAAAAGCCATTACCTACACAACAGCAATCCACAATGATAATGGTGAGGCCCCCGTTACACTAGACTTCCGCGACGTAACAGACGATGGCAAACTAGACATGATTATTCATATCCACCTGCCGGATCAGGAGCAAATTGCCGTATTCATTAATAACGGAGA
>CBJMBI010000308.1:0-5268 GCA_966427955.1 uncultured Ktedonobacterales bacterium | reverse complement strand
CCCTTGGATAGCATCTTTCAATTTCATCTTTTTACGAGCCATAGAACACCTCCTTTTAACTAAGCAATCAGGCCATACACCCGTTGTTTCTTGCGAACTGTGGCATTAAAATCCTTGTGCAACCGCTCCAGATAGTTCAGTCCACTGGAATGCAGATGATGAAGAGCTGTTGATAAGTCTTCATCACAGCAGGGTGTATCATTCTTGAGCCAGGCATAATAGGTCATGGCACAGCCCACAATTCGTGGGACAATCCGTTCGATATTGACGACCCGTTTGCGCTCGCGAATCACTGGACCAAGCTCGACTTGAACCAGCTCGACAAAGGCGGTTTGAAGCTCTTGCCAAATGGGTTGGATCTGCCAGCGTGTCCGATTGGTATCGGTGAAATCGGGCACCACATAGCGCATCCATTGACTCGTACAGTATTGCCAGATCCCTTCCAGAAAATCCGGAAGCTCATAGGCGTTGTCGATCCCATGGCAGACCCCCTCAACCTTAAAGTCCCGTAAGACATCTCGTTTCAGACGGAACTCTACCCTCCATACATCTTGTTTCCCATCATACCCATTCTTCTCCCAAAGCGTATAGAAGTAGTCGGACTCCGGTTCTTTGGTACGGATATACTGCGACTTGTTGTAGATCACGGCACTCACCGCACTGGCATGGGTTCCAAAGCTAAAACCTGTAATTGGACGATGCCGCATGAAGACTTTGTCTGGTCCCACAACATGATCTGCATCTGATACATTCTCAGTCTCGACAAATTGCATCTGCCGATCAAAATGGGGAACCAAGGCGCTGCGACGGACAAATCCATCCTGCCAATCAGCGGTACTGAAATCATGCACCACGTCCGCACACACATGCACCTCTCCTGCCTGCGGATACATCATCACTCCAAAGACGTAAGCGCAGACAAACATATGTACCTCAGCAATGCAGTCAATCAAGGATTCTCCTGACCACAGATAGGACGCCAAGGGTCTCGCCTTAGCAACAAAGCCCGTTTTCTTGCCTGTCCCAACTTTCAATTCAAGCCAGTCATTGCGCAAGAGGAACCGCCAGGGGCTACGAGCACCACCACCATGAGGATACATAAACAGATGTGACCTGTTGAAGACCAAGTCAGTCATCACAGGCTCATCTTGCAGCCGTGCTTGCTCCTGAAACACAGCTAGTCTCTCTAAGACCTCTTGATCAATTTCACGCTTGATAGGTTGCTCTTGCTCATCTGCATAACAAAAGTTAATCCACAAGCTATCAACGCCAAAATTTACCACATGCTTTTCCATGGAGAACCTCCTCTCAAGCTTGAACAACAAAGATAGACACAGAAACACCAGAAACACAGATACAAAACTCTGTAAATTGCGTGGCACCTAATAGTAGCTGAGTGCCACGCCCCTTCCCAATCGATTCTGCGGGGGGGTTCACTTGCGCCATCACGCGTTGGCCCACCGCTTCCGGTACCCGAACGTTTTTGGAAGGATATGTTTTTTTGTATCTGGTACCTGACCGTTTGTTCGTTGCCTCAACGGGTGTACCAGTGCAGGCGTGCAGGCGTGCAAGAAGCAAATGTTGGTGTGGAATGGGGAAACGTAGCTGTTAGTAGGAAAGGGTATGGGATGCTTTTCGTTTTGGTTCTGGGGAGCGTTCGCCCTGATGTTGGTTCGAGATCGTTTGAGTGGTTTATTTCGGCCTTGAGTAGTCTGACACGGAAAAGATGCGTACAGGCTAAGCTTCCGCTTTTCAGAAATGAGACGCGAAGCAGTCTGTAGAGGAGTTGTAAGAGTGATACAAGGAGTATCCAGCACAGCCCCAACGAATGGGACCATACTGGACTCTTGCGACTGGATGCACAAAGAAGACGTCATTCTAGCAATCACTTTCATCATGCAAGGCAATGTGTTGAAGAAGTTCAAGACCCATGAGAGCAAGCGACCGATCAGTCAAAGCCAGAGCCGAGAGCCAGCCCAGGCACCAAGCCGCACGCCAAGCAAGACGTGTTGGATTGCGAACGGGGTCATAGACCATGTTACTCAACAGATAACTTTTGACCGAGGCAGGGGTATGGTAATGATCAATAAAAGTATATCCACTTAGATTAGGCAGCCAGTGATGCATGTCTGTAAAGTAGGAGTCAAAGCCACATTCACAGCCTGCTTCATACTCTGGATCAGCCGTGATGGAGACATCCCAATGAACTGGAAGCAGGAACGCAGGAGAATACAAAACATGCTGAAAATCAGCAGGGGACAAGGAACCAGCAGGAGGAAGAGGAGAAACAAGAGGCAAGCTCTCAGATGTGTTGACCACATCAAACATGAGTGAAATCCTTTCTTTTCTTTGGAAAGACCAGAGACAACAAGACAAGCCAATTTCAAATGCTCGTAGCGTGTGAAGAACGCAATGGGCTAGCAACTTCTTTCAAACAACCTACACATATGCTTTCCATGCTCAAAACAGCGACGTCCATGCTTCCCACAGTGCGAGTACTCACGCAGCCAAGACCGAGCAGATATGGCATCAGCACACTGAATGTGAGAACCAGCAGGCACAATAACGACAAACTGACGAGTAGCAATATCCTGAACCACATGACAAGCCAATGAACGTGCATGATCCAACAAGCGCATGACCTTTAAATCAACTTCTGAAAGATCCATCTTTGTCACCTCCTTATGAGTATCAAGAGCCACCTAGACAGAAAACCGAACAGGCCTCCTTGGTACTCATTATGTTAACCAATGATATATCACTGGTACGTTCCAATTATAATCTGGTCCGTACCAAGTTGTCAAGTCTGGTACGGACCAAATCGAAGCAGGAAGAAAAAAGACGTTGGTATTTTATCCAGAGATATGCTACACTCTGATATATCAGAGATATATCTCTGGTACTTACCAGATCACAAAATAAAGGGAACAAACTATGACAGAGAAGGATTCAAAAATTGATGAAGTAGCTACCGAGCTAAAAAGGCGTATTGATCATGGTGTCTATAGTGCAGGACAGAAGCTCCCATCAGAGCGTGAAATCACAGAAGAGTTCAATATAAGCCGATCCACAGTGAGAGGAGCACTTTCAAGACTTCAAGCAGAAAATATCATTGACATCGTGCCAAGAGGAGGTGCATTTGTCAAATCCCATAGTGATAAAATCACGGTAGGGCCATCCAGCCCAGCTATAGCAAACGGCTTAGAATTGAAACGAGCAGGTTCCTTTATACGTGCTATGGAAGCGCAAGGAAAACAAACAATAGTACGTTTTATTGAGCCCTCTTCAATTATTCCACTCGGTGAAGAACTTGGAGCAAAGATGGATACAAGCGCAGATACAAAAGTCTTGCGCCGTTACCGTGTACACCTTGTTGATAGAGTCCCCTACCGCATTTTAGATAGTTACTATCTTGCATCCCTACTAGGTGACCTGTTAGGCAAAGACGAAGGCTATATACCACTCTTCAAATGGTTACGTGAACATACTGGACTAAGAGCCGCGAAAGCCTTTGAAAAAATGAGTATTCGCATGCCATCACAAGAAGAAGCTACTTTACTTAACATATCTAGATCACAACCTGTCGTAGATATGGATAGATGGGTATGGACAAATAACGAAATATTGTTTGAATATAGTCGTATTATTGCTAATGCTGCATTATACGAGTACACCTATTCCTATGACATTGACGAGGAGGCTAGCAAATAACCGTTTGAGATGAGATAGCCAAATGAATACAGAGAGGTTTGTGTATTATTAGTTTGTAGAAAGCGTTAATATAGTTCATTCAAAGAGATTAAGGGCAAATATGAAAACTGATACAGATCTGATCAAATGGGCAGCCGAGCGCACCCAGCAGCTCATTTCACCACTTGGCAACCGCTGGCTACACATCCAAGGAGTAGTAGAACGAGCACGAACTATCAGCCACATCTTTGATGAGAATGATCAAGCATACCTCATAGCCGCCGCTTACCTGCACGACATTGGATATGCGCCGGAACTAAGACAAACTGGTTTTCATCCGCTAGATGGTGCTTACTACCTTCTCTCTCATCATCAAGAACGCCTAGCCTCTTTAGTGGCTTATCATTCAGGAGCACAATGTGAAGCCAATCTGAGAGGACTTGCTAAAGAACTGGAGAAGATCCCAAGAGAGTATTCAGCAATAGCAGATGCACTTACCTACTGTGATATGACAACTGGTCCAACTGGACGAGAGATCACATTTGAGGAACGGATAGATGATATTCTGAGTCGCTATGATGAAACACATCTTGTGGCGAAGGCGATACGGGAAGCTGTTCCGTCGTTAGCTCTTACAGTTGAGCGGACTCAGGAAGTGCTAGCCAGCAACGGTATCAAGAAAAAGAATTTATAGATGTGAAAGAGATAGAATAATTTTTACTGAACACCAACCAAATTTTTCAAATTGATATGAGTGTTTACCCTAATTTTAAAGCTTCAGCATCAAAAGTTTCTTGCTTGACAGACATGGGATAATAGAAAGAAAGGCACAAGAACACATGTTCAGATAGAACCAATCCTGTCTTCAGAAGCTGAACATCTGCTTGAAAAATATAAAATGTGTTTGGAGTTTAGAAATGAGCGATAAATCTGCAATAGAGTGGACAGACGCAACATGGAATCCCGTCACAGGTTGCACTCAAGTGAGCCCAGGATGTGACCACTGTTATGCTCTTACTTTTGCTGAGCGCTTCAGAGGAGTACCTCATCATCCCTATGAACAAGGCTTCGATCTCAAACTTCACCCAGATCGTTTAGATCTACCACTCAAATGGCAGAAACCTAGAAGAATTTTTGTCAACTCTATGTCTGATTTATTTCACAAAGATATATCAGATGAATATATTGCTCGGATATTCGAGACAATGAATAAGGCACAACACCATATATTTCAAGTACTGACAAAACGTCCCAGCCGAGCAGTGCTCATTGCACACCAGTTCAGATGGACACCGAACATCTGGATAGGTACATCCATTGAAAATAATCAGTACACATGGCGTGCTGACAAATTGCGTCAGATCCCTGCTCATGTGAGGTTTATTAGTGCTGAACCACTTCTTGGACCATTAGACAATCTTAACCTCGAAGGAATCCATTGGCTCATCTCTGGAGGAGAAAGCGGTCCCCGATATCGTCCATGTGATCCTGAATGGGTACGGAGCTTACGAGACTGTTGTCTCAGTTCAGGTGTAGCTTTCTTTCACAAGCAATGGGGGGGACGCACTCCAAAGTCAG
>CBJMBI010000307.1:0-5282 GCA_966427955.1 uncultured Ktedonobacterales bacterium | reverse complement strand
AGGGGGCCGCATGATCTGTCTGCGATTCTCAGTCTCATTGGCCAACAAAGTCTTCCTGGGAGCAGACGGCCCATTGGATAATCTGGTCTTCAGGTTCAAGCCCGGTCGTCTCAGTGTCGAATGTCACGAAGCCTCTACGCCATATTTCACGAGCTTCGTATAATACGCGCTGTCTTGGGGTTGCGAGAACATCACTCACTTTGTTTTATCCCCTTTGCTCCGCTACCTGCATCATTCCCCCTCAGCCTTTGGTAGCCTATTCAATCGTTCAACTAGTTTTAGATACTCCTCGCTTATACCGCTAATGAGTGCATTGTACTCCTCTGCTGTTTCATCATCTGCTAACTCTCTCTTGTACTTCTCAAGAAGCGCTGGTTCGACTCTCCTGAAACTATAGCCATGCATCGTTTCGTAGACGCGTTCGTGAATAATTTCTGGCATAGTTGGAATGGGAGTTCCATTGAGAAGTGCATCCTTCACCGAAAATACCAGACGATAATATTCCTCCTCGTTGATAGGTGGATTTTCCTCGTAGTCATCCTCTGTCCAGACCCACATGTCTTCAACTTCTCTGCTAGGGCTTTTCTCCTCTCCAAAGAAATCTTCAACCCATTCTTTTGCTTCTTTTTCTAAATCGTTTATTTTGCTCATCCCTATTCCCCTTTTTGTAGCAACTTCAAAATCAAATCAAGCTTCTGTCCTTGCTCAGCCTGTGCGGCCTTCAAGGCGGCGATGTCTGCGCTAAAACGCGCCTCGAGCCTGCTCAGGTCCTCCTTGGTAGCCACTGTTTTTAGCGTTGCATCGTGCGACTCCGCAAAGTCTAGTAGCTGTCCTAGTAGCTCTGCGTGAGCATCCTGTTTTGTCTCAACACCCTTAAACTGCTCTTCAAGATACTCTTTCAAATCTCCCTGATTTGACTTGACTATACTGATATCAGCTCTTGTGCCCTCTATTTGTGTTTTGAATACTCCGACATCCTCTTGGATTGAGTCGAGTTGCCTGTATATGCTCCCTGCATCAATCTCTAGGCGCATTATCCTCATTGGCTCGGTCTGTCGTTCAATCCTTACAAGTCTCCTTTTTATTTCTTCGAATTCCTCGCGTGTTGGTTGATTCATAATAGCTCTTCAATCCTTTCTCTGAGTCCTGATATCTATTATTCTTCTTCTATTCCAGTCAATGAAGCTGCTTCTAGGTCCACACTAATCGCATAGATAGCCTCGCCTGCAGCCTCATTAAAATTCTCTTGCTCACTGGCTTCTTGAAAATAGTTCCACTCATCTGCTGAGAACTTGTCTATAATGGGCCATACCAGCTGTTCATCTTCCTGGTTACGCACGAGAAGCATGCTTTTGAGGTCGTCGTAGCCCGCTTCAAAGCGCGTCTCCTCAAGTATTCGTTTTCTGATCAACTCCTCCAGAATGCCTTGGTTGTCCTCAAGGAGTCCCTGTAGAAGTTTTCTTTGTGCCTGGAGTGCTATTTTTTCTTCTTCGTCCAGCTCATCTTCATCAGAGTAAGGATGCAAGAGTTCGTCGTTGATTGAGACAACAAAATCGAGGGTGAGACGATATCTCTTGGGTTTGCCTATACTTGGCTGGTTCATTGGGTGATGTCCTCTCCATAATATCTTGATTTCTTGATTTTTCCACTCTCTCTGTTAAAAGAGAGTGATACAACATCATCATCTAGTACTTGCTGAATAAACGAGAAAAAGTTCTGCAATGTAATGTAATACATAGCGAACTTCGAATCTTTATCTGAAGTAAAGAGTACCCCTGAAAGTATCTGTTTCCCTGGCTGAATATCAAGATCCAAGGAAGGATAGAAGAAGAAGCTATGGATAAAGTTATTGCAGAGTTTCATGGCCCCTAATGAACATTTGATTGGAGTATTAAAGTCGAAAAACTTTTCAATATCATACTTACTAATGAAGTCCCAAGGTTCAGATATATTCTTTCTCTGATATTTTTCCAAAGCAATATTTGTTCCTATCAGCTCGTCTGATAGCTTATGAGACTCATTTAGTTTTCTGATAATGAAAGATGATACAAAAAAGAATTTTTCAATTCTAAGAAAAATATAATCCATATCTTCTTTTTCATCTGAGAAATCTGTTATAGATGAAAATTTGGTAAATGCCCTGAGTTCTTTTTTTAATTCTTTTTTCCAAACCCAAGAATTGATAATCATAGCTATAATACTCCCTGCTATACTTTCGCTTCCTCTGTAATCTTCACTCCAGCATTGGCAATTCCTGACCGCTTGGCATAGCGCAGGACCATACTATCAGACTTCCAGCCTCCGCCGCTCTTCACTTGGTCAATTGGCGTGCCATTTCGTAGCGCGTCGAATGCCCAAAAGTGGCGCAGGTCATGAGGCGACAGCTTCTCTAATCCTACCTTCTGGCCCAGTTCTCTAACACGCACATTGATAGCATTGATAGATAATCTCTTGCCCTGGTAGCCTGTAAATAGTGGTCCCTCTGTCCGGCCTATCTGCGCAAGATATGTCTCTGCAGCAATCCTTGTATGTTGCATAAGTCGGTGAGTATCCGTTTGGTTTGTCTTCTGTCTATAGATTGTTATTGTGCCTACAGCCAGATCAATATGCTCTATGTTTAGTGCAGCAATCTCACTCACACGTAAAGCATGCTCAATGAAAAGCCCCATCATAAGAGCATCTCGTACTGCATTTATCTGATCACGCCGCCTCACTTTCTCATTATTAATTGTTGTCTTCTTCAAGGTAAGAGCCTGCATTGTATTAACTTTAGTTGCCTCAGCTTTCTTCGTGCTTTTACGTGTTGGTATACCTTTATATTCCCTATCATGGTCAATATTCCTAGCCTGCTTACCATCATATCCTCTAACCGTAAATATTGCAGCTAGATCTTGCTCTGATATAATTCCTGCACCATAAGGTTCTGGGCCAGCAAGCTTGCAATACTGTCGGATTGTTGACAGTCGTACATTAATTGTTCCTGTGCTATATCCCTCTTGCAGTGACCAAATAACGAATCCACGCAAAAGCCCGTATGTCATTCCTCTCCAGGCAAGTGGATCATACATCATATCTTCTACTGATCTATTAATACCAGCTTTTGACAAATACAAGCTAAAGGCCTCTAAATCATTCTTTTGTCGTCTTTTTGTATTAGCAGTGATCTTACTTTGATAATCTTGGAAAATATTTTGCTGACTTGCTCTATTAGCTTCTTCTCCGGCTATGGCTAAATCATTATCATACCGAGCTGCTTGTATTTCACTGATGGTTATAATCCTCTGTGTATCGTCCATAGTTAGCAAGCCTCCTTAAAGGAATTGGTGATTATGTTTACTAATCACTAATTCCAGTGTACCATAGAAGCCCATAATCGCAAGACAGGATACCTCTCCTACAACCTCATCCATATCACTAGCCTACTTTACCTATAACCTGCATTAATCTCAACATATCAATATACTTATCATTCTCTATATCACCCAATACAATCTATAACTCCTCACCGACATACCTACCATTATCATCATAATTCTCACGATACCACGCTGCGAAACCTGGTGACAGCTCCTCCATTAAAGCTATTGCAACCTCTGACATTCTCCTAGGTTGCCTATTCCAACTCTCTTGACGTACTATAAATTTTTGTTTCACTTTGCGTCTATCAAACTTTCTTGGTGTCTTCGGTTTCTTCTTCATATACTAACCTCAAAAATGAGAGACGCAGTATATACAACTAACCCATCAAAAAGGAGGCTTCCCAATGAAAGTACGAACATGGCCCCGCTGCGTCTCTGTATATATCATACTGATCATGAGGCTTTACAAAATCTTCGAAAAATATTCCCAAACTATTCCTAGATCCATTCTTATCACTGCAATGGAGGTTCTTACAACTACAATGTCTAGTGACGGGTGACGTGCCCTAATTCTATCTTTCTAGAAAGGCTTTTTATTATGACTGAACTTTTAGAACTTCCAGAACTTGAACTCGAACTTTCTGATGAGCAGCTTCAAGACATCTCCGGTGGCTGTGCAGGCACTACCCTGCAACCGACTGTCTTGTTTTACTGGATGTCAACCCAAACATCGTCAATGTACTTCTGAAGCGTGACAAGGATATGCCAGACTCTGATAGAAAAATGGCCTCAAAAAGAGCGGTTTTTGCGCTTCTTTTGCTCCTTCTGCTGTTGTTCAAGGAGTTCAAATTGCAGGCATGCGAGCTGCTGCTGAGTTTCGATGTAGGCTTGCTCTACGAGCAACAGACGCTCTACGAGATCAGGTTTGCGTTCACGTAAGTAGCGCCGACGAACCTGTCCCAGATCGCGTCCAGGATCTGTTGGCAAGCGGTGGGTTGTCGCAGTTCTGCGCGAAGCTTGTGCTAGTGTCCTGCGATGAGAGGTCCTATGCTGTTGGTAATAGGCACAGGCTTCCTCGTTCCCAAGAATGCCAGCCTTCTTGACGCCTTTTCCTTGTGGATCAAGTTGCTGGCTCAGCTTGCCAATTGCCTCAATTGTCACTGATCGTCCTTCTTTGACGAGTTGGTCTACAGCCGCTTTTACTAGGCTGACTGTGCGTTGGCGCGTTGCCTGGTAATGCTGCTCTAACCAGGGACGAGCTTGTTCATGAGGAGTGTTTGACATCGAGTGTTGGTTCATAGCTCTCATCTTTTCGGTATTGCTCCATTAGGACCATCTCTTCTAGCTCCGCATTGCAGCGCTGGATCAGGGCTTGCATCTTGACTGTTTCAGGTCCGATCTTGCGCCGTTTGACCTGTTCCAAGCGGATCATCGCCCACTGCCTTTGTTCGAGGAGTTCGTCGCGTCGGGCTGGATCGGGGATCTTGTAGGCGCAACCAGTACAGGCAAACGAAACCGGACAAAGGGCATGGCAAGTACACTCCCCGCCAGTAACCCGTGTGAGCGTCCCAGCCCGCTGACAAGCCGTTTCGTACTGCTGTTGTAGTTCTGCTGGTGCTCGGACCATGACTTCTTCAATGGAACCCAGGTGCGTTGCAAAGCGATCCAACAGCAAATCTGTCGCTGCCACCACTTGTGCCCATTGGGGAGCTGCATAGTAGCTCGTTACCTCCAGATTCTTCTGGTGCAACATGACCGCTACCACGTCTAAGGGAAGCTGCTCAACGTGATGGGCGTGAGTGGCAAAGACATGTCTCAAGGTATGTGCTTTGAGCGAGATCACTTGCCCATCGCGCGTTTCAAACACCAGTCCATGACAGAGAAATCGCATGCAGGCTGTCACTGCCCAATCGGAAAGGTGGC
>CBJMBI010000306.1:0-5298 GCA_966427955.1 uncultured Ktedonobacterales bacterium | reverse complement strand
GGAGCTTTCAACCATGAACACTATCAGAAAACTGGGAATCAAGAAAATTGTTTTCTTGTCCATCTTTGGACTTGTCATCCTTGCCTACATGGCCTCTCCTTTCGTTGCACTTGCAGCTAGCCCTGCTGGCAGTGGTAGCAACCAAGAGAATGTCTCCCAAGGTGTTAGCGCCAACAATAACAATGGCAACAACATAAAGAAAGCTCAAAAAGTCCAAAACAATAATGGCGCCAATAACATAAAGAAAGCTAAGAAAGCTAAGAATGGCAAAAAGGGCAAGAAGAAAAAGAATAACAACAACAACAATAACAATGGCAACAATAATAACAACAACTAGGGCAACACCCTGCTCAGATCATGAAAAATTGCTACTTGCCTCTTTCGACGCGGAGAAACTTCCATTGCGGAGCAGCAAAAAGAAAGAGTAGAGGAGGGAAAAAGAGAGCCAAATAACCAGAGAAATGACCACCTCACTAGGGGAAAAAAGGGACAGTTTAGTCATCCTTGACCACTCTCGCTAATTTGTCCCTCTTTTCCCCTAGTAAATACTCTCCCTATTGATTACATTTTAGAAAGGAAAGCCTTGGCCTGTCCCTAACCATCAAGGCATTTGTTAATAGCTGACGATTTCTCAGAGATTTAAAGCGTAGTTTTGTATTAATTAGGTCGGCAATAGAGGATAGAAGGATCACTCATGATTCCTAAAAGCATTCTATCCGCAATTAACGAAGTAGTTTTGCAGCGGTTTTCAGAAAGAGTGGAACAGCATCAATGCAATAGGTCCATTCTCAAATAAGAGGTTTTATATTCTGAGAATGTGCTGTGAAGCAAAGAGAAAAGGAGATTTTAAATATGAAGAACATTTTCCTTGCAAAGATTAGGGAATTAGGAATCAGGAAAATTGTTTTCTTGTCCATCTTTGGGCTGGTAGCACTAGCTTACCTAGCTACTCCCTTAATGGCGCTTGCTTGCCCTGGTGCCGGCGGCGGTGGTGGCAACAACAATGCCGGCAATAACAATGCTGGCAATAACAATGACGGCAACAACAATGCCGGCAACAACAATGCCGGCAACAACAATGACGGCAACAACAATGCCGGCAACAACAATGACGGCAACAACAATGCCGGCGCCAACAAAGGCGTCGCCAACAACGGCAACAACACTACCAAACGAGCCCGACGACAGGCAGCCAAGGTTGATTCTGGCATATCGCTCACCATCAATAGCCAAAATTTCTCATCGAACCGTATTGCTTGCGTGCGGATACTAAACTTCATCACCAAGCAACCCATAACCTTTAGTGAGTTTCAGGCTCTCTCCCAATTAGCCCAAACCCAAGGCAAAACCTTCCAGGTTCAAGCTCAACTCATCGGTCAGAACCAATCTCAAGTCTGCAATGGCCAACCAAAAAACCAGAAGGTCCAGCCTTTAGCTACCTCTCTGGGCACGTTTAGCATCAATACTACGAGCAATTCGTCTCAGTCGTTTGGTGAACTCACCATCAAGACAGATAATCAGCTCGTAACGATGACAAGTGACCCAACCATTTCAAAGTCCAATGTCATTAACCCAACATCCATCAAGATTCCCTTGCGGTTCTCAGACACTGATCCCTTGCTCCAAACCCCAGTAAACGGATCTCGTCGCTAATAAGAGAGAGATACCTCTCCGCCAGACAAACATGGCTTAAGAAACAAGTTTATCCAACGAAAAAATGATATTGGCAACCTCGGGTCAAGACAAGGTTCCAAAAAGCCTTCTCTCCTATCTGAGGTTGCTGCCTTTCACTTTTTGATCCATACAAAAACTCCAATATTCCCCTCATTATGACCATGACTCATCCAATTTTCACCTACCTTTGACATAGACCTCAAGAATAACTTGTGAGCACCGATACTCTTCTATAGGAGATCTTCCTCTCTAAGAAAAGAGGGAAAGACCCAACTCCATGTGCAAGGTTTTACTGCTAACGCAGTAGCAAGAGAGGAAAGAGAGATACAGGAACTGTGTCTGCTCTCTCCAAGGAGACTATTCTTTGGAACCTCACTTGAGAGAAACTTACACACTGGGTTCCTGATAAAAGACACACACACATAATTGAGGAAGTGTCATTATAGAAATGAAGGTCTCACAACCTTCAAAATCCTATAGGCACTTAAAAAATCCCATATTCTTAGCTATTGGGTGTTACACACTCACAAGAAAGGAAAAGTCACATGAGCTTCAATATTACTGCCCTAGAGATTCCACAGGAAGCCACCGAGCTGACACTTGATGAGCTGAAAATGATCTGTGGCGGTTGGTCTGATGACGGTGATGAATGTTCGGAAAAGCGCCACAAATGCAGATTGGTCAAGAAGATAGTAATTAGGGTGTTTAAGTGTAAAGAGCGCAAAAAGCACTCCGATGGCTGCGACGACAGCGATGACTGCTAGTCATAGGTCCTGGACTGCCTTCTGTGATAAAGTCGTTTCGTAGATAAGCATACCCCACTCCTTAGTCTCAAAATTTCAGGCTAAGGAGTGGTCATTTTGCAAGGGAGACAGCAGTTGAAACAAGCGACATGGTTACGACGTCGACGGGTACCGCTACTCTTGCAATTGAGTGCGGTAGAATGTGGTGCGGCCTGCTTAGCAATGATTCTCAGGTATTACGGTTCAAAGATTAGTATAGCGGAAATACGTCAGCGCTATGGTGTGGGTCGGGACGGCCTTTCAGCCTTAAGCCTTGTCACAGCAGCGCAAGAGTATGGCTTACAGGTCAGAGCATTCTCACTGCAAAAGCCAGATTTGCATGCTGTCAGATTACCTGCCATTGTCTACTGGGAAAGTAATCATTTCTTAATTGTCGAGCGCTGGTCAGCCCATTATGTCGATGTGGTTGATCCCGCACACGGATACAGGCGCATGACACACGAGGAGTTCTCCGCCGGCTTCTGTCATGCAGTCATCATCCTAGCCCCTGGTAAACATTTTGTACGCCGCAAAACAGTACCACGCATTACTTTACGCTCATATATCTCCACTTATCTCAAGCAGACTCCGCTAGTTCTTCTGCAAATTCTTGGGACAACTCTCTTTCTTCAGCTCGCCGGCTTAGCCACTCCCGCTCTCACAGAAGTCATTGTAGACAAGATTATCCCTCTCCACAGGATCGATATTTTACCTCTGCTGATCATGGGCTTCTTCATCTTGCTACTCACCCGACTCATCGTTATGCTCTTACGAGGATGTGCGCTCGTCTATCTGCAAACTCATATCGATATGCAGATCACTACGAACTTCTTTGAGCATATGCTCACATTGCCAGAACGCTTTTTTCAGCAGCGAGCTAGTGGGGATATCCTAGCCCGTGTAGAGAGCCATACTGCTATCCGCGATCTCGTCAGCACACAGTTAGTTTCAACATTTCTGGATGCTAGTCTAGCAACTGTCTACTTAATTCTCCTGTTATCACTCTCACCCCTCTTCTGCATCCTGGTCCTTGCCATCGCGGCACCCCAAATTCTCCTTCTTCTAGCAACCGCACGAACTACCCGTACTCTGGCGAGTAGAGAACTTACAGCCATAGGGAAAACACAGGGTTATGTCACTGAAGTATTAAAGGGCATCACCACATTTAAGTCAGCAGGAGCAGAAAAGCGCGCTTTTCTCCACTGGTCCAAGCTCTTTTCTGACCAACTCGCCATTGAGGTCCGTCAGAGCTACTTTCTGGTGATCATCAGCACGTTGCTGACAGGATTGCGTATGCTCTCGCCATTACTCCTGCTGTGGCTCGGTGCTAGCCAGGTGCTACACGGCACAATGCAAATTGGAGCAATGCTGGCCCTCAATAGTCTAGCTGGCTCCTGTCTGGACCCACTCATGTCACTGGCCGAAAGTGGACAACAACTCCAGACTGTGCAATCTCATCTTGAACGCATAGCAGATGTTCTCGATGCCGATCCAGAGCAAGATCCCCAAAGCGTGCAACACCCTCCGCGCCTAACGGGACAAATCAAGCTAGACCAAGTAAGCTTTCAGTATGATCCAACCAACCCTCAAGCTCCAACGATTTTGAAGGATATTACCCTGCACATTGAGCCAGGACAAAAGGTCGCTATCGTAGGGAAGACAGGATCAGGCAAAAGCACACTTGGCAAGCTCCTGTTGGGCCTCTGCTTACCAACAACTGGCGAAATTTTCTATGACGGCATCCCCTTGCGCAACCTCAATTATCAGGAGGTACGAGCCCAGTTCGGTGTGGTGATGCAGGATGCCACTATTTTCAGTGGAACAATCAAGCAAAATATTACTTTCAATAATCCAGCTATCAGCTCAGAAGATATGATCGCTGCGGCACAGGCAGCCGCATTCCATCAAGACATCCTAGAGATGCCCATGAAATACGAGACATTCGTTGCAGAGGGAGGCAATGCTATCTCTGGAGGGCAACGCCAACGTCTGGCTATTGCGCGAGCACTGGCACATAAACCCGCTATCCTCTTATTAGACGAGGCGACTAGCGCTCTTGATGTCGAGACAGAGCACATCGTCGAGCAAAATCTCAACGCACTCTCCTGCACACAGATCATCATCGCCCATCGGCTGAGCACTATTCGCCATGCCGATCTGATCCTTGTGCTTGATGACGGGCGGATCGTCGAGCGGGGTACCCATCAACAACTCTTGGCACAACAGGGCTATTATGCTAAATTGATCCAACATCAGTTGGCAGAGTTATGATATACTATCATCATATACAGAAAGGAGAATCCCACATGGCAGAGCAACACGAACATTGGATCAGCCCAGAAGAATATTTAGAGATCGATAGAGCCAGTCTCGACATTAAGTACGAGTATGAGGATGGTCAGATGTACGCCATGTCGGGAGGGACCGTAGAGCATGCCCGCATTGCTCAAAATATGCTTTCTGCATTAGACGCACATTTTGGGGAAGGTCCATGCCGTGTTTTTTCCTCGGATGTGAGAGTCCAAGTTTCGAGTAAGAAATACTATTACCCAGATGTCACTGTAAGTTGCAATCCAGAGGATAGCCAAAGGGGAATCGACATTATCCGGTCACCGCGCCTTGTTATGGAAGTGCTTTCCCCCAGCACCGAAACCCGAGACCGTAGAGGAAAGCTTCTCTCCTACCAAGTATGCCCAAGTATTCAAGAGTGCATACTTGTCAGCACTCAACTTCAATGGGTAGAGGTTTTCCGGCGTCATACAGAAAGCAATATCTGGGTTTACCACCAGTTCGGACCAGCCCAGGAGGTAGAACTCACAAGTATCAATTTTACCATCCCCAT
>CBJMBI010000305.1:0-5315 GCA_966427955.1 uncultured Ktedonobacterales bacterium | reverse complement strand
GGTACGCCACTCTTGAAAGCAGATAAAGAGAAAAGCATCGAGGTCTTCGGCACATACATCCATACCTACAAGTTCGATGAAGCCGTCAAGGACAAGGTCGTATTAGATTTGCGCTACGAGGCTCGTGACATCGACCAATACATCACCTCGCCGAAGAAGATTGATCAGTGGTTTGAGGCCAAGACCAGAGGCTTGAATGATATCGCGCTCACCCAGCTCAAGAAAAAGTGGGGCACTATGCAAAAGGTGCTCAGTTCACAGTCGCGACTCGAGCAAATCGTTGCGGATATCCTGTTCGACATGGAGATCAAAGATCGCCTGAAAAGTGGTCGGGGCAATGCCATGTTAGTTTCGGGTAGTATCTATCAGGCGTGTAAACTCTACGAACTCTTCCTCTCACACGGGTTTGACAAATGTGCTATTGTAACATCTTACAAGCCATTGCCTTCTGACATCAAGAGTGAGGAAACGGGTGAGGGCATGACTGAGAAGCTCAAACAGTATGACATCTATAACAAGATGCTCGGTGGCAAAACTCCCGAGGCATTTGAGAAAGAGGTGAAGGAGAAGTTTATCAAAGAGCCTGGGCAGATGAAGCTACTGATCGTCGTAGACAAGCTCTTAACTGGTTTCGATGCACCATCAGCCACCTATCTCTACATTGATAAGCAAATGCGGGATCATGGTCTTTTTCAAGCCATCTGTCGCGTCAACCGTCTCGATGGGGAAGACAAAGAGTACGGCTACATCATCGACTACAAAGACCTCTTTAAGAGTCTCGAACGATCGATCCAAGACTATACCTCAGAAGCATTCGATGGCTATGACAAAGATGATGTAGCAGGGCTATTGAGCAATCGCATCCAAAAAGCCAAAGAACGACTTGAAGAAGTTCGTGAGGCCATCAAAACTCTCTGCGAGCCAGTTGCGGCACCAAAAGATACAGCAGACTATCTACGCTACTTCTGCGCCAAAGATACATCAAATAAGGACGCACTCAAAGCGAACGAGTCCAAGCGTATCATGCTCTACAAGCTAACAGCATCCCTCATCCGTGCCTATGCAAACCTTGCCAACGAATTGCCAGAAGCGGGCTACTCTCCCCATGAAATCGAGCAGATCAAGCAAGAAGTCGATTATTACGAAAAAGTGCGCGGTGAAGTCAAAATGGCTAGTGGCGACTATGTTGACTTGAAGGTATATGAACCAGCTATGCGTCACCTCATCGACACCTATATCCGTGCAGAAGAGAGTGAAAAGCTCTCAACTTTCGATAACTCCACCCTGATTGAGCTGATCGTGGAGAAAGGAGCCGAGGCTCTCAAATACTTGCCTCAAGGGATCGCCAAGAACAAAGGGACTATGGCCGAAACAATCGAGAACAACCTGCGTCGGCTTATCATCGACGAAATGCCAATCAACCCAAAGTACTATGAAAAAATGTCCGAACTCCTCGATACACTTATCCAGGAGCGACAGAATCAAGTACGGGAATATGAGCAATATCTAGCGAGCATCATCGAACTTGCCAAGCAAGTACAAAACCCCGCCGAGGGGACAGCATATCCAAAATCATTGGATACTCGTGCCAAGCAGGCACTCTATGATAATCTTGGACAGGATGAGCAACTCGCCATCAACTTGGATTATACAATCCAGCAAACCAAAAAGGACGGTTGGCGTGGCAGCAGGATCAAGGAACGGGAAGTCCGCTATGCCATTCAGGAAGTGCTAAAGGAAGAGGACTTGACCAATCGCATATTTGAGATCGTCAAAAATCAAACTGAGTACTGACTATGCATCAGATTATCGTCAATGGATTTGTAGTGGATGTAGTTCGGAAGAACATCAAGAATCTTCATCTCGGTGTTTATCCACCAAACGGTCGAGTACGGGTGGCGGCACCATTACGCATAAACGATGAGGCTGTACGCCTGCTGATAATCTCCAAGCTAGCATGGATCAAGCGTCAGCAGGCGAAGTTTGAGGCACAGGAGCGCCAGTCGGCACGAGAATATGTCAGTGGTGAAAGCCACTACTATCAAGGGCGTCGGTATCTGCTCAACGTGATTGAGCAAAAGGGCTCACCAGCAGTAATCCTTCGCAACAACAAAACCATGGATCTCTTCGTGCGACCTGATAGCAACGCCTCTCAACGCGAACGTGTACTGATCGCTTGGTATCGCCAACGACTCAAAGAAGAGATCGCTCTCCTCATTGCCAAATGGGAACCCATTATCGGCGTGGAAGTAGCCGAGTGGAGAGTGAAACAGATGAAAACTAAGTGGGGCACGTGCAATATTAAAGCACATCGCATCTGGTTAAATCTGGAACTGGTCAAAAAACCTCTCCATTGTTTAGAGTACATCATTGTTCATGAAATGGTTCATCTTCTTGAGCGTCATCACAACGATCGTTTTCTGGCATATATGAATCGTTTTATGCCCCTGTGGCAATACTACCGCGAAGAACTCAATAGGGCACCCTTGGGCCATGAATCCTGGGATTACTAATCATTCACTATGATACCTATCTGAAGAGTTACAGTGTGCTCAGGCGAGCAGAGTATGAGTCGCTGCGTCAGATTGCCCGAGACTATAACGTGTTCTACGAGGCTGTCAGGCGAGTCATTCGCGCAATGAGAAAGCAGCAAAGCACAGAATAAGTTTTTGCTGTTAGGAGGGCACAGAGGGGTCGTCAGCAGACCCTTTTACCTTCGAGATATCGCTCTGTAATGCTAGGATCGTCTCATATACCTCTCGTGCTTTATCAGCTAACGCAACAACTTCTGCTCCTAGCTCACTGCCAGGAGTGAGACGATCCAGCGCACGATCAAGAAACGCAGAGGTACTCATCTTGGATTGAGAGTGCTCCGGTTCGGTAGAGTTGGAGGAGTGCACCTAGATATTTACTCCTCGTAGCCCTGGAGTCTCCTTCGCCGTTGTTCTGGACTCCAACGTGTCAGTGTTAAGGTTTCTTCATCATTTTTTTGTTCGTAGAAGACCGTTGCGATGTCAAAATCGGTCTGATAGCCCAGATACACATAATCAGGACTTGCCTCGCATTGAAGCCACTCCGCCAGCTTTTTCTGCGCACATTCCTCACAAAGATAGTTAAACAGAGGCAATTCCCGTTCATCACGATATTCATATTCAAAGACAGGAGTTCTCTGCTTACATCTGAAGCAGACACGATCCCACAGGTTGCCATCTCTCGTATAGCGCTTGAGGCTCCAAATGAGTACCCCAGCTGGTATTCGGTTCATGAGTTATCCCTTCTATCGCAAGCCATAAATCCTATAAATACTCTCTCTCACAGGTATATTCTTTGAAACTCTCTTCCACATCTCTAAGAAAATGGCACTCCGCCTAAACGTGTTCTTCCTTCATATCTAGAAAGAACTCGCCTTGGGAACTCTCTGCTGCCAATCTTTAGAAGGTTTCATCGTGAAGCAACCTCATAGCTGCTATCCTATCTGGTCTTCTGATGTGATTGCTCCTTGATCCTGTATCCTAGCTACAGTCGGCACGCGCTGCACCGGCAGTTCCAAGAAGAAAGTCGAGCCTGCCCCTTCACAGCTCTGTACCCACATCCGTCCACCTAGTCGCTTGATGATCTCAGAGCTAATATAGAGGCCTAGGCCCAGGCCAGCAACCATCCCCCATCTGCTCTGCCCAACACGAAAGAAGCGTTCAAAGACATGCTCTTGCTCGTCAGCGGGAATGCCCATCCCGAAATCTTGTACACTCAGCGTTACCATATCGGCCTCGGCTTGGATCTGCACTATGACCTGCCGAGCCTGAGGTGAATACTTGATGGCGTTGGACAAGAGATTGGTGAGGATCTGCCCAAAGCGTTCTCGGTCTGTTTGCAGGATGGTGTGAGCGGCTCCTTTGATCAATAATTGGTGAGTATCTGTAGTACGCTGACATTCCTGGACCGTTGTTTGCACCAGTTTATCCACGTCGACCGGTTCCTCACGCAGAGGGAATTGTCCTGCCTCCAACCTGGTGACATCGAGGAAATCCTCCACGAGGTGGGTGAGCCGATCCACTTGCCCATTCATGGCCTTGAGCATCGTGGCGAAGCGCTCATCTCCTGCTGGTTCCCTGCGGCGTTCCAACAATTGGGTATACCCCTTGAGCGCCGTGATAGGTGTCTTCAGCTCATGACTAGCTATCGCCATAAAAGTATCTTTCTGACGTTCAAGCTTTCTACGATCGGTGATATCTTCCATCACCAGCAGAATCAGATCGCTCGGATTACTCTTCCATGTGAGACGACGGGCATTCAGGAGCAGCGTCTTAGAATCTCCTGATGGGATCGTGAGGTCGATTTCCACATCCTTGAGCACGTGCTGGTTTGGCAAAACTTCCTCCAAGAGTCCTCGGATGGTGGGCACATTCCACAGTCCGTCACTGAGGTCATAGAAGCTCTGCTGCTCCGCTGCCGCTGGCATGATCTGAAAGATCTGGTAGAAGGTGGCATTGGCTCGCTGGACATGCAAGGCACTATTCAGCACAACAAGCGGCTCACGGATTGTCTCTACAATTGCATTGGCATACTCACCCATCTCCTTGAGTTGCTCACCACGCGCCTGCAAGGCTTGATTAGCCGCTTGGAGTTCCTCATTGCTTGCCTCAATCTCTTCTTTTGAGGTTTCTAGTTCCTCATTGATACTTTGTAACTCTTCATTACTAGAGAGGGCCTCCTGATTAGCGGATTGGAGTTCCTCGTTGATGGCTTCCTGTTCCTTGATCATCGCATGCATCTCGTTACGAGTCACCACCAAATCCCGTTCTAGGGTCGCTAGGCGGTCAGGGGCATAGTCACTCCTAATGACTTCTGCACCTTCTTCAGCCAGAGGAGCAGGTGTGCTTGGTTGGGAAGGTGTTGCAGCCTTCTCGGTAAACACGATGAGGTAGACGCCTGCGGTGTTAGGAGCTGGGAGCGGGTGTACATTCATGGTGACCAGTCGTTGGGTATCACCGCTGGTCACCAAAATACCTTTCTGCTTCACCAACTGGCCACTCTTACGAGCCGTGTAAATAGCACGACGTAGATCAAGCACGAGGTCCTGATGCACAATCTTTAAGAGACTCAGACTGGCCTTGCCCGAAGCTGGCTCTAGATATGGGCTGGTCCGTCCACGAAACTGCAAGATCTGAAGATCGGCGTCAATCACTATGCTAGCAGGTGCATAGCGGTCCAGCAGCAAACAATCGGCCTCCTGAAGTGGATCTCTCCCAGGGGATGAGATGTCGTTTGCCATAGGATGTTCCTCCTCTGCCTGTTGAGTGCTCGCTTTCTTGAAA
>CBJMBI010000304.1:0-5344 GCA_966427955.1 uncultured Ktedonobacterales bacterium | reverse complement strand
ACAGATGTTACAGGGTAGTGGGAGGAGTGTTACATTGCCGTTATCCGCACTTGCGCCCAATCTTGGTTGGAACACATCTCGTGAAGCAGACCCTGCACTGAAATCTTGATCTATCGATAGAATAGGTTATAGAATGGGTTATCCTAGCTATTGGACGGAGCAAAACATGAAGCTATTTAATACCCTTACCCAGTCTCTAGAAGTATTTACTCCTATTAGTGACACAGTGCGTATTTACGTATGTGGAATTACTCCATATGACACAACCCATCTGGGCCATGCATTTACATACGTATCATTTGATACACTCATCCGATATTTGGAATACAAAGGCTATACTGTCAAATATGTCCAGAATGTCACGGATATTGATGACGATATCCTCCGTAAATCACGTGAAGTTGGTATGACTTGGGACGACTTAGGCCGACGCGAGACCGAGCGCTTTTTGAGCGATATGAAAGCTCTCAATGTTCGTCCGCCTGATGTCTATCCGCGTGCATCTAACGAAATTCCAGGCATTATTCAGATGGCACAGACTCTGTTGGAACTCGGTTATGCCTATGAGAACGATGGCTGTGTCTTCTACAGTGTGAGGCAAGACCCTGACTTTGGGGCAATGGCACAAGCTATTGGCCTTGTCGACTACCAGTCTATGCTAATCACCGCCAATGAACGGGGGAATTTCCCTGATGATCGTCGCAAAAAAGATCCTCTCGATTTTGTACTCTGGCAAGCACAAGCTCCAGGAGAACCCGCCTGGGATAGTCCCTGGGGACCAGGCCGTCCTGGCTGGCATATCGAGTGTAGTTCGATAGCGATGCACTATCTCGGAGAACAAATTGATATTCATGGTGGAGGTATGGATCTCGTCTTTCCCCACCATACCTGCGAGATCGCCCAATCTGAGCATTACAGCAATCGGACTCCATTCTGCCGTTACTGGATGCATACAGGCACTGTCTACCAGGATGGCCAAAAGATGAGTAAGTCGCTTGGCAATCTCACGTTGGTAAGCAATCTCCTAAAAGACTATACTGGCGATGCGCTTCGTCTGTTGCTACAGGGCCATCACTACCGCTATCCCTGGGAGTGTTTCGCGGAAGATTTGCAGATTGCCTCTGAAACCGCTGAGAACCTCAAACGCGTACGCGAGCTGGTTGACAGTAATCCATTCAGCGTGGAGAACACAGAGAGCATGATGCTACGCAACCGTTTCCATGCAGCCATGGAGAACGATCTGAATACGCCGGAGGCAGTCCTGCTCCTGAGACATGCTGCACACGATTGCCTGAGGAATCACGACCTCAACCTTGGTGCAGAAGTAGTAAAATTAAGTAATGTCTTAGGGCTACGCCTGTAAATTTCAACAGGTCAGCCACACTATGGTACAATTAACGTTAGCAAGAAGTCGAGCGAATATCTGATTATCCCTGACAATCCTTTGTACTATCCTCTTGCCGATTGCATGCCAATCCTGCTACCATTAAGAGCGTTCTTGGCAAGAGGACTAGTAATATCTTGCTACCACCAAAAAGTTTTTGCGAATTTTATAGAAAGGGTTTTAGATATGGGAGATAGAAATGCGCCAGGGGCAATACAAGTTAACACAATACCCGATTATGAAGCAATGGTGATTGGCGCACACCCCGATGATGCTGACATTAGCTCTGCAGGTACCAGTGCATTATGGGCCAAACAAGGGAAAAAGATTGTCTGGGTTTGCATGACAGATGGAGCTGAAGGTAGTGAGGTCCCTCATCTTGCAGATACCGACTTGATGCTTATTCGCGAGGAAGAGCAGCGTCTGGCATGTAATGTGTTTGGAGTTCAAACTGTCGAATTTCTTCGCTTCCCTGATGGGAATGTTATCAACAATCAGGCAACGCGTAAGGCAGTCGTTAGGCTCATCCGAAAATATCGTCCACGCGTCGTCTTTACTCATGACCCCTCTACGCATATCTATGCTCCAGACCCTGATGAAAATCCCACCGGCACGGCCTACCTTAATCACCCTGACCATCGCGCAACGGGGCAGATCGTCCTTGATGCAATATTTCCAGGAGCAGTTAATCCTCGCGCATATCGTGATTTGTTAGCAGAAGGATTACATCCCTATCAAGTCCATGAACTCTACCTTTTCTTTTCGGACCATGAGAATACCTATGTCGATATAAGCGAGACCATTGAACTAAAGATCAAAGGCTTGCAGTGTCATGTCAGTCAGCTAGGTTCAGAAACTAATTGGGTTGACTGGATCTATCAGAGAAGCGCGGAAAAGGCAAAAGAGGCAAAAGAAAAGAAGGGCTTGACGATGCAGTACGCTGAAACTTTTCGCAGAATTAAGCTCCATGTCCCCAACTGATTACAGCAAGAGGATAGGCTTGATGCAAGCCATGTATAAGGCTTGCTCAAGCTGTTTGAATGCAGTCGTTAACAGTTTCAATCCATTTTGAAAGGCAGTATATACCCAACATGGCTTATACTATAGCTATGCTCAGCATGCACACATCCCCCTTAGATCAACCTGGACGTACTAGGGATATAGGAGGTATGAGCGTCTATATTCGTGAGTTAGCACAAGAACTTGCACAGCATGATTTAAAAATCGATATTTTTACCCGTTGGATCGATGAAAATATTCCACACATTGTTCAGTTGAGTCCAAATGTTCGTGTTATTCATATTAAAGCTGGCCCGGTCGCTGCTGTCCATAAGAATGATCTTTATCAATACCTTCCAGCATTTACTCGGCATGTTGAAGATTTTAGACAACGTGAAGATATACATTATGATATTCTTCATAGCCATTACTGGTTATCGAGTGTCGTTGCTACACAGCTTGCCCATGAATGGAATATTCCTCATATCACCATGTTTCATACGCTGGGTCGTCTAAAGCAATTTACTAATCCTAAAGAGCCAGAATCTCCTTTACGATTAAAAATAGAGCAAGAATTGGTTAATCATGTCGATCGCATCATTACTTCTACCGCAGATGAGTGTATGCAAATAATCTGTAATTATCAAGTTCCTGCGAGCCGAGTTGAGACCGTTCCTGGTGGTGTCGATCTTAAGCTCTTTGTTCCTCACGATCGTCAGGTAGCACGTGAACAGTTGGGGTGGAAATCGGATACACCTATTTTGCTCTTTGCTGGTCGCTTGGATCCTTTTAAGGGACCCGATCTCTTATTGCATGCTGCTGCTCTGATGCAAGAGAAAACGCAGGTGGTGATTGTAGGAGGCAAGCTCATCAATGACACGGATGTGCAACAACTCCAGGCGTTAGCAAATGATCTAGGTATCAGTGACCGCGTGCAATTTCTGGGAGATCGCCCTCATGAGGAAATGCCGCTTATTTATAGTGCTGTTGATATCACTGTCGTCCCATCCTACTATGAAAGTTTTGGGCTAGTTGCAGTCGAATCCCTCGCTTGTGAGAGACCTGTCGTTGCTACACGTACTGGTGGTCTCAATACTATAGTACGTGATGGCGAGACTGGCTTTCTTGTTTCACGCAATCCCGCCTCTTTTGCTGAGCGGCTCGATACTCTCCTACGTGATCCTAATCTCTATCTGCAAATGAGTGCCGCCGCCCGTCCATCAGTGCTCCAATTTGGCTGGCACAAAGTTGCACATCAGATTAAGCACATTTATGAAGAACTTCATAAGGCTCCCCAAAAACTTGTCGATCGGCAAGATCCACACGCTACAAATATATTGTCTATCATGGCAACATGCCCATTCATTTGAGGATAAGTTCCTTATTCGTTGAGGAGATTTTTCCCATGACGCGTTTTATTTTAGTTATGGACCAAGGCACGACTAGCTCACGAGCAATTCTCTTTGATCACGCTGGACAGATTGTTAGTCTTGCACAACAAGAGTTTCCTCAGCTCTATCCTGCTCCGGGTCTGGTTGAACATGATCCCGAAGTCATCTGGTCAAGTCAACTGAGCACGGCACGAGAAGCTATCTATAAGGCAGGTGCTTCACCATCTGACATCGCAGCCCTGGGCATCACCAACCAGCGAGAGACAACCATTGTCTGGGAGAAGAGCACTGGCAGACCGATATATAATGCTATTGTCTGGCAAAGCCGCTTGACTGTTCCTATTTGCGATGAGTTGAAGGCAAAAGGTTTTGATCAAGAGCTGCGCAAACGAACAGGCTTGGTAACTGACGCTTATTTCTCCGGCACTAAGATCAAGTGGATTCTCGATAATGTTCCCAATGCACGCAAAAAAGCAGAAGATGGCGAGTTACTTTTCGGAACTGTTGACACCTTCTTGCTGTGGCGTCTCACTAAGGGTCGCATTCACGTGACCGACTACAGCAATGCCTCGCGAACACTCCTTTTCAATATTTATACAGGTCAATGGGACGATATTATCCTCAAAGAATTGGGCATTCCACGCTCTATGCTCCCTGAGGTCATGCCATCAAGCGCGGTCTATGGAGAAACCGATACCGAGTTCTTCGGCGCTCCGATCAAAATAGCTGGAGATGCTGGAGACCAACAGGCAGCTACATTCGGACAAGCTTGCTACGAAATGGGCATGGTCAAGAATACCTACGGAACAGGCTGTTTCATGCTCATGAATACAGGAGATAAAGCTGTGTCGTCCCAAAATGGACTGCTCACGACTATCTGCTGGTGCCTGGGCAATCCAGCTTCCCCTCAACTAACCTATGCACTGGAAGGAAGTATCTTCGTCACCGGAGCTGCTGTCCAGTGGCTACGTGATGGTCTCAAGGCAATCAAAAAAAGTGTGGATGTCGAACAATTAGCAGCAACAGAAGCTGATAATGGCGGTGTTTACCTTGTTCCAGCATTCGTAGGTCTCGGCGCACCATACTGGGACCCTCATGCACGCGGGACTATTATCGGTCTGACACGCGGTTCAACCATCGGTCACATCGCACGAGCCACACTGGAATCGATGTGTTATCAAACACGTGATGTGCTTGAAGCAATGACCGCTGATAGTAACATTCGTCTGAGAGCCCTGCGTGTTGATGGTGGTGCAGTTACTAATAATCTGCTCATGCAATTTCAGGCTGACATCCTCGGTGTCGCAGTACAACGTCCAAAGATTGCAGAGACAACAGCTCTCGGTGCGGCTTATCTCGCAGGTCTGGCTGTCGGCTTTTGGAAAAGTCCAGACGAACTCGCCCAACAATGGGCCATTGATCGCACTTTTGAACCATACATGAGTGCAGACCAACGGGAAGGCCTTTACGCAGGTTGGAAACGTGCCGTTGAACGCTCTCTTGGCTGGACACAGGGTAACTACTCAGGTTCCCCATGCAACCGAGAAGGGAGTATCAGTAAAGACAGCCG
>CBJMBI010000303.1:0-5345 GCA_966427955.1 uncultured Ktedonobacterales bacterium | reverse complement strand
AATATTGATGAGTTTGGTTGTCTGATCCCATTGGTCTTCTGTAACACTTTTGCAATCTCTGCGATATATTAATTAGATGAGGTTGAGCTGCATTTTCTGGTAGTTGGGTTAAAAAACGTGATCAACATTTGTACATCCACTATTTCATGTGGCTTTACCATTCACTCCTTATCGATCAGGTACTCACTCTATCACTCACTCCTCATTGATCAGGTTCTCACTTTTTTTAAGAGAGATTCTAGTCAGAAATGTGCAAAGATAGAAAACTTTTCCTAGAAAGGGGTGTTGCGGTAATGAAGCGTCTTGTCCATCTTATATTGATATTCTTGGCCATCTTTACCAGCTTGAAGACAGCTTCAGTATCGGCTGCCAGTACGGTCGCGCTAGTCAAAAGCAAGTGTATGATTAGTGGTATGACAAATGCTATGCACTTTATGGATAGAGATGGTTCCAATGATACAATAGAAGTTCCTGAAAACTGGAATGGAACTCTATTGCTTTACAGTCATGGATATGTATTTCCCTCTCCAATGCTCCAAAATCCAGGCCCAGATGCATCAGATCCAACTACAGCAGGCGAACTTTTGGCTGAAGGCTATGCGTTGGCTGGCTCATCTTACAGCATGAACGGTTGGTCGGTGAAGCAGGCATTTCAAGATCAGGTCGATTTGCTTAATGACTTTGAAGCCACTTGTGGTACGCCGCTGCGTACGATCGCCTGGGGTGATTCGATGGGTGGGTTGATCACTGCTGGACTAGCACAGTTGTACCCACAACGCTTTGCTGGAGCATTGCCGATGTGTGGTTTGCTTAGCGGAGGCATGGGACTTTTTAATTTACAGCTTGATGGATTATTTGCACTCAACTTCCTATTGGCAGGGGGCAAATTGCAAATGAACAGATTCACCAATGCTGGTGAGACACTGAAGCTGGCGCAAGATTCTCTGGATAATGCCCAAAACACAGTGCTAGGCAGAGCACGGATTGCCCTGATTGCCTCACTGGAAGATATCCCTGGCTTGTCTACGGTACAACCTCCCGACCCTTCTAGTTATGGTGCACAGGAGATTAATCAATATCATACGATTCAAGGGCATTTGGTATTCGACACTCTATCACAGGCTCAAGTCGAACAAGTTGCTGGTGGGAGCGACACGTGGACTGCTGGAGTGAAATTTGCTAATCAATTCAAAAATTCAAGCAATCGCGACGAAGTAGTCTCTCTCTACACAGAGGCTGGAATGAGTTCGCAGTTGCAGAAGGACCTAAGTACCCTCGACAATATAAATAGTAGGACTCCAGTCTATGCTGATAAGCAAGCGGTTAGTTACATGGACCACTACATCGTCTTTAATGGTAAGCTGGCAATTCCTGTTCTGACTATGCATACGATTGGTGATAATATCGTGTTCGTCCAGGTTGAGCAAGCCTATGCTCAGGCAGTGAAGAATGCGGGCTCTAGTTTGATGCTACGTCAGGTGTTTGTCGATCGTCCTGGGCATTGTAACTTCACCCCTGGGGAGAAGTTAGCAGCGGTGCACACACTAATAGATTGCCTGAATAACGGCGGGAAATGGGGTAATAATGACCCTAATAAGAATTCCATGCAACTGAACCTTAAAGCAAGTGGTTATGGCTCACAATATAATCCCACGCCGCCAGCTTTTTTGGCTTACACACCAAGCCCGTTTCTGACTCCCCTTGCTGACTTCCCTGGGGGAGCTGGTATACCATCTTATGCCATGAACAATGTTTCTTCCGTGGCAGCAAAAATCACGCCAGCAGGGTAATCTACTTGAAGCATCGATTTGGGGAAAGACAACTTGGCTTTTTAGGATGTCTACTGATGGACAAACACAACTTAATATGCTTTTGAATCGTATAATAGTGAAGGTAGGGCTATTATTCAAAAAGTAGTAGGGCACCTTCCTACTCAGTTGCATAAGGGAGAACAACATGCCGCAACCACTTAGAAAACAATCTCCTCATGGTGCTAAAGCTATCGCTATTGATCAAAAGAGAATTATTGCACGCTATTGCTGGCTTCTATTCATTGCTATAACTCTTGCCGCAGCATTTGCTATTGAGTTGCACATTCTATTTGGGCGTTAGTGCCAGGTTCTGCAAGAAAGGATAGAAGGTTGGCATCTTCTTGTAAGGTGCCTTTTATTTGTTTATTGGTAATCATGTCTGCCATCTCATGATATTTGCCTGGGAGCATCTTCTGGATGATGGTATCCAGGCCAATGTATTGTTTTCTAGCCTTTTCAAGTTGTATATAGTGGGAACACAAACCCACATATACAAAAATCTCTTGTAAGGAATGCGAAATGATTGATTCAGGGCGACATGCTACACAAATACCATCAACGCAAGATCCTATCGAGCAGAACCGTGTTACTCTCATACAAACTTTGCGTCTAGAGTATAAAAGGCAATTGCAGCATTCTCTCCAGAGAGTTGTGATGGCTGCTATTGGATTGCATGAAGATGTGGATATTATCCGCTCTTCTCTTCCATTGGCCTTGCGTGCGTATTCAAATACGGTGGAAGAGTCTCATCGCTCTTGTACTTCTATTATCCAAGCCTATGAGGATGCTGGACAGCGTTTACTCATTCTAGGGGAGGCAGGAGCAGGCAAAACGACTTTGTTGCTAGAGTTAGCTGATGAACTGCTTACCCGGGCTGAGGGTGATCCTACACTTCCCATTCCGGTTATCTTGAATCTTTCTTCGTGGGCTTGTCAAAAATTGCCCTTGGAGAGCTGGCTAATAGATCAATTGCAAGTGACCTATCATGTCCCGTCTCGTCTGAGTCAGACATGGCTTGGGCGCAATAGCTGGCTCTTGTTGCTTGATGGCTTGGATGACGTCGAAGAGGCCTTGCGTCCAGCCTGTATTGAGGCCATCAATACCTATCAAGCGAGAGCTGCTTCCGTGCCTCTGGTTGTCTGTTCGCGCAGTCAAGAATATCTAGCTCAAGAGCTGCGGCTTACTCTCTCCCATACGGTCGTTGTGCAACCCTTACAAAGAGAGCAGGTCACAAAGTATCTTGATCAACTAGGCCAATCAGTGACAGGCATTCGTGAGGCGATACGCAATAATTCAGCGCTTCACCAGTTAATCACTACTCCACTGATGCTTCAGGTTGTTATCTTTGCCTATCGAGGTGAGATGAATATCGATCTGCCTCAATCTAGTTCGCCAGAGGAGTTACAACTGCTGGTTTTTGATCATTATGTTGAACGAGTGCTGGGGGAACAAAGTGCGAAAGAGCAGTTTTCTCCACAACAGACTCGCCACTGGCTCGGCTGGTTGGCCCAGCAAATGAAAGACCGCCATCTCACCGAATTCTACCTCGAATGGCTACAGCCCTCTTGGCTTCTCACGGACCACTCTCAAATCCAGTATCGGTTGTTGTATATGCTCATCTGTGGAGTGGTTAATGGGCTGGTTTATGGTCTGGTTGGCGGACTAGTCTATGGATCGATTGGGAAGCTTACCTATGGGCTTGTTGTTGGGATGATCCTGGGACTAGTCGTGGGGGTGTCTGGAGGTTTGCTAGACGACATTAAGAAAGTACGTCCAGTAGAGGTTTTGACGTGGTCTTGGAAAAATGTGTGGCGAGAGCCTTTCGTTGAGTTGCATGATGGAGAGAAGAAATGCCGAGCAGGAGTTTTGACATGGTCTTGGAATCGCGTTTGGCAAGGACTGATTATGGGGCTGTTGATATTGCTAATCAGTTGGATGATTGTCGGACTTGTCCCAGCTGTGATTATTGGGCTAATTGGGGGGGTAATTAGTTGTCTGATTGTAGATCTCCTTGGAAGGCTAACAGCCAGGGTGGTGTTTGAACTAATTAATGGAATATCAGGTGAACAAGTTAGCAGAGACATGCACATTAAGCCGAGCCAGGCAATATCTGACTCAGGCTTGAAAGCTCTGTGCTTGGGGCTAGTGGTAGGTTTGGTTGTAGGGTTAGTTGGATCGCTAATCGGAGGGAGGATAGTGGGATTGAGACAAGGGCTGGTCTTAGGCGTTTTCTTAGGAATCTTTTTGGGAGGGTTGGTTGCCCAGGGCGTTGGTGGAAGAACGTATGTTTGTCACTACATCCTCCGCTATATCCTCTACCGAGATGGCGCCATGTCTTGGCACTATATTCGCTTCCTTGAGGAGGCTGCTAAGTGCCATTTGCTCCAGCAAGTTGCAGGCGGTTACCAATTTATCCACCCTCTCTTTATTGATTACTTTGCTTCACGGGGCGTTCCATCGGGAGAGATCAAGCAGGTTCCTGCCTTTTCTCACCAGAAACTGTGATTGCAATGGGTGTAGGGAGCGGGACTTGAGGCGAAAATACTAGCAATGCCATATTTTTGCGATGTGGCGCAATTCTAGGCACAAAAATAGGCCCGTCAATTGTTGAGGGGCCTTAGTTGCTGAAAACTATTGCTGCGTAATTTCAGTTAATAGTTCTGGATGACGATCGAGTACCTTGAATAACAAGACAAGTGGTAATGGCGGTTTTACTCTCCCGTTTTCGTATCGTGAAAACGCGTTATGTCCACCTCCAAAAATTTCAGCGGCTTGTTTCTGGTCTAAGTTTAGTTTCTGTCTAACATTTGCAATGAACCTTGGGTCAACAAAGGATGCATTTACTTGTTTGTTAAACCCGCGTACTAATCCCCCAAACCGCCTTGCTTCATCTGCATCAAGTATAAATTCGCCGCAAGCAGGACAAAAATCAGCGGTAATATTCTCAAAGACTGTTGATTCCCCTTTATAGGTATATTGTACATCACGGGTATCATGTATTAAATCAGCATTTGCACAAATCGGGCATTGCATATTCATAACTCCTTGAAAGACAAAATCAGTACATCGTCAACCACAATCAGCTTTAAGTACACTTCACCAATATGGGTGGTAGGACGGTATACATCTTGCCAAATCTTGTGATTGTTATGACTGGTCATACTCTTGTAAAAATCCTTTATAGTCAGTGCCATAACAATGTCTAGAACTCCATTCAAGTCTAGCCCCAATGCTTCAGCACCGATGGTGGCAGTTCCAGTAATACGCACTTTTCATGCCTGTATCATAGCTTTTACAATTGATAGCTCACAATGCGGTACGTTTTTCTCCATAAAGCATCCTTAGTAAATAAATAATACCCTACTTGGGTAAAACTTTGCAAGTAGGGTACCGATATTGCTAGATTTTGTCAAGTCTGGTTTTTATGAGGTCTCTTGTGCAATCATTTCAATATGGCATCTTGGGAAGCCAATCTGTAGCTTAAGTTCGTGCCTATCAGGAAGTCCCATCCCCGAAAGGTGGATTGGAATGAAA
>CBJMBI010000302.1:0-5354 GCA_966427955.1 uncultured Ktedonobacterales bacterium | reverse complement strand
TGTAATATCCTTGTATTTGATATTGTCACCTTCAGTAGGTTTGTTAGCATCGGGGGCTCCTTCTTCAGGCTTTGTGGATTTACCATTCTCACCATTCGGTAAGTCCTTAAAATCTTTTTCTAATAAATTTTCTATATTTTCATGGAGATCTTTAACTCTCTCATACATAGCAAGCCGTCTTGCAGCTTCACTAGCAGCGTGTTTAGGTTTAGGGGAATCTCCAGGGAGTTTTGAATAGATTTCTGCAGCTCTCTCCATATATAACTTTTCACTCATTTTATGCTGAAATTCATTTAGAAATCGTTCAATATTTTTGAATTCTTCTCTCTTGGTTAGTGTCAGCTTATCTGTATCTGCAAGTGTATCAACGCAGCTTAGACCTATAGCATGGATCATAAGCTCAAGCTTTTTCTTAAATTTTTCTCCTTCTGCTTTCTGATCATTTCTCAGAAAGTCGCCATCAGGATGCTTGAGGAAGATGTCACAATATGCTTCGGCAGCGAGATGAGGCAAGTTGTTTATGAGACTTATAGCGCGTTCACTTTGCATCTGCCACCTAGGTATGCTTTTTTCTAATATTTCTTTATTTATTTCAGCAATTTTACCTGTATCTTTCTGGTAGAGAAATTTGAGATTACGTGATTTTTTAGATTTTTCTAATTTAATTTCATTAAGTGAATTATCTAGCCAACTATGGCGGTTTTGTCCAACCATGACATTTTGCTCCTTTTATAGAAAACAGTAAGCAACTCTTGATCAGAAAAAGTTTGCGATAGTTAGATCGGTTGCGGCTACTATGAACCTTATAGGCTCAAGTTGCTGTGGCAGTGGCTTTTTGGAGTGATTCATTCAAAGAATACAAGAAATTTTTCTCTCTTTTCTTCAAACGATTATTCCTTTGTGCCAAATCTATTGTGCATGGATTTCTACAAATGAGTTTATTCCGATACTCTTATTGTAGAAGAATACCAGAGCTAGCTTCTTTTTGGAAGGTTATTAATATCATTATTTTTTGTTATGATATGTGCAAAGTTGACATACTTGATTAAGAAAGTCAATAATGAGAGGGGATGGATGTGGATAGGTGTGTCTGGGAAACGGGATGTGCTTTGTGGTAAAATAAACCATGAACGAAAAAATACGCTCAGTACTCAATTCACTTCCTCATAAACCCGGCATCTATCTGATGAAAGATGCAGAAGGGGTTATTATCTATGTAGGAAAGGCTATCTCACTTTATAACCGCGTGCGCTCCTATTTCCAGGAATCAGCAGACCTCAGCCCTAAGAATCGCAGTATGGTGGCAAAAGTTGACGATATCGAATTTCTTGTCGTTCAGAATGAAGTTGAGGCTCTGGTACTGGAGAGCAACTATATCAAGCAATATCGTCCCAAGTATAATGTTTTGCTACGCGACGATAAGAATTATCCTTATATCAAGGTTGCGCTTACCGAGGATTTCCCACGTGTCTATCGTGTACGCAGTTTTCATCATGATGGTAACCGCTACTTTGGTCCTTACACCAATTCAGGAGCAGTTGATGCCACCTTGGACCTCCTAAATAAGCTCTTCCCTTTCCGCACCTGTCGCTACGATGCGAGCGCATGGGCACCACCACATAATGGCGAAGCCCCGGTTGGCTGGAAACAAAAGCTACTCTCGCGTCCCTGTACTCAATACTATATTCATCGCTGTGGTGCTCCTTGTACTGCTTATACCACTCGTGAAGAGTATGATGCCGTCATTAAACAGGTAATTCTCTTTCTAGAAGGCAAACACGACGAAATACTCAAAGATCTGCGAGCCAAAATGGAGCAAGCTGCCGAGGATTTGAATTTTGAAGAAGCGGCTCGTCTTCGTGATCGCATACAAGCCGTCGAACGTATCCAGGAGAAGCAGCGCATCATTAATACGGAGGGGCAAGAGGACCAGGATGTGATTGCTCTCGCCAGTGGAGACGATGAAACCTGCGCCCAAGTCTTCTTCTTTCGTTCTGGAAAGCTAGTCGGGCGTGAATATTTTATCTTACAGGGTACACGCGAGAGCAGTCCCAGCGAAGTGATGACTTCCTTCCTCCAACAGTTCTACCAGAGTTCTCCGCATATTCCGGCTGAAATCGTTGTTGAGGTTGAGGCAGAGGACCACTCAGTCATTCAAAACTGGTTAAAAGAGAGGCGCAAGGGCACTCCCAGTGGTAGCACCTCTGTCTCCATTAGTGTCCCTAAGCGCGGCGATAAATTACGTCTCGTTGAAATGGTCAAGCAGAATGCTCAGCAGGTACTAGAGCAGCAACGCATCAAATGGCTGACTGATAGCCAGAAAACTCAACTTGCGCTAGATGAACTGCAAGAGGTACTCAATCTAGTTGTGCCACCCAAGCGCATCGAATGCTATGATATCTCAAATACACAGGGTTCTAACTCAGTTGGAGCAATGGCAGTCTTCGAGGGAGGTCGGCCAAAGAATAGCGAGTACCGCCGTTTCAAAATCAAACAGGTTGAAGGTCCCAATGATCTTGCTAGTCATCAGGAAGTCCTGCGCCGTCGATTCCGCAAAGTTGTGGGCAGTTCCACCCTGACTAGTTCTCCTGATGAAAGTGCCAGTGCTCCTATCGATGAGACAATAGCTGAAATTCTTCAGGACAACCGGCAATCTCAAGCAGATCAGCCGGATATGCAAGGCGAAAAGACTGCTCAGATGCATCATGACTGGGCACTGCCAGATCTCATCATCATTGATGGTGGCAAAGGCCAATTGAGTGCAGCCATGGAAGTTCTGCACGAACTCAATCTCGACATTCCAACTATAGGCCTTGCCAAAGAGGAAGGATCACATACAAAAATGAATACTGCCGAGCAGATATTCATCCCCAACTCTCCTGATCCTATTATCCTACCTCGTACATCGCAAGCTCTCTACTTACTACAGCGCATCCGCGACGAGGCTCACCGCTTTAGCATCACCTATCACCGCCAATTGCGTTCTGATCGTACCTTCAAATCTGTACTGGATGACATACCTGGCATTGGTCCGAAGCGCAAACAAGCCCTAATGAAGCATTTTGGTTCGATCCGCGCTATCAGTGCTGCCAGTATCGATGAACTAGCCGCCCTTGATGGGATGACACGAGATGCAGCTAAAAAGGTCAAAGAACATATCGGTATATTGGAGTAACTCAGCCTATCTTTCTCGGTAAAGAGGAGAGATTGCTAGCACTCTCCATGCAAGATTGACGACACAACAATTTCGCGTTATTATTACCTATAAGGACGGCTGTTCAGGCCGCTCCTTTTTCTGCATTGTGCAAAAGTTGTCTGTTATTAGGGACACATCCACTCCCATGTGGAGGATCGATATCCAATCGACATCTTGAAGCTATGGGGTGTGTTCAACTTAGTCAAGAGGTGATTGGTAGATGCCAACATACGAGTATCTTTGTCAGGCTTGTAGCCATCGCTTTGAAACATGGCAAAAAATGACTGATGAGCCTTTAACTACTTGCCCAGAATGTGGATCGCAAATTCGTCGCGTCCTCTTCCCTACTGGTATCGTCTTCAAAGGACATGGTTTCTATAAGACCGACCATAGTAGCAATGGCAGCTCAGTTGCTACCAATTCCGATGGGGATAACAAAAAGACCGAGACTAGCTCTAACGGCGACACGAAAAAGTCTGAGACTAGCTCTAGCAGCAATACTAAGAGTTCTGAAAATAGTTCTAGTACAAGCACTAGCGAAAGTAAAGTTGCAACAACGGCTGCAACGAAGTAACAACTGTGTACTAACCAATTCTTTCATCAAGTACGCGGCGCTTCACGCATGAGGTAGGAAGCGCCGCCTCTCTTTCGAGATTTTGTCCCTCTTTCCCCCCTGCACAACTATATGGCCTTCTATTATACTAACTTTAGAGCGATTGCCTTCCTGGTTTAATCGCTCTTGTGATATTCTTGGATATTAGGAGAACACAAAGGTAAAACTTACTATTTGGTCGAGGATCTTCTAGACTAATAAGAGATGTCTATAACCAAATACTCCTACTTCCTTTTTGATTATGCTTCTATATGCTTCAACATGGTGTATAGTATTTATATGATTTCCAATACTGGCTGTTTTTTTACCAGCTGCGGAGGAGATAGCAGGGCCATGCAAGTTCAAGGGGAAACATCAGAACAATCTTACGAAGAGATCATTGAGCAATTACAACGTCAAATAGATGAACTAACAGCTGCCAATCTTGTATTACGAGAACAACAGGTCCATAGAGAGCAACTGATGGCGATGATTGCACATGATTTGCGTGCTCCACTTGCTCCAATCATCAATTATGCACAGATGCTGGCACGGCATAAGTGTGAGCCCCAAGAGAATGGTTCAACCAATGCTCAGCAGCGCAATACCACAATTGTGCGTCATACAAATGTGATTATTAGTCAGGCGCATCGCATGTGCCGTCTCGTCAATGATTTACTTGATGCTTCACAGCTTTCGAGCAGTCAATTTTCTCTGAGATGTGGGCCTTGTGACATTGTTGCACTGGCCAAGGAAATGGTAGAGCAATTGCGCCCTGTTGCACCTTATCATACGTTGGTCGTCCAGGCTCCTAACAGACCCATTATAGGTAATTGGGATGGAGGGCGTCTACAGCAGGCATTGGGTAATCTCCTGGACAATGCCATCAAATATTCAGATGAGCATACTATGATTACAGTGACGGTGCATCTCCTTGAATGTAAGGATCGTGCATATGTAAGCGTCCATAACATAGGTACTAGGATTCCCTCTGCGGATGTTGGGTTGCTCTTTCTCCCTTACATTCGCTTATCTGCAGCCAGCAACCGACAAGGCTCGGGACTAGGTCTCTTTATTACCAAATCGATCATTGAGGCCCATGGCGGTATATTGCGTCTTGAGCCCTACAGTGAAGACTGTAATGGAGAAAGCCAGCGGGGAACGACATTTACCTTTGAGCTGCCCTTGTCTAGTGTTCCTCCATCAGGCACTCGCTGATCTAGCCATTCCCTCACTTTGGTGGATACCGATGGTCCGCTATGTCTGGGTACGAGCAGGTAAACACTCTAGCAAGTTTTCAACCGAGGGCACAATGATATCTGCACCTCGTTGTTGATAGAGTGTAACGTCATCTTCCTGCGCTACCATCGCTATAAGAATATCAGGTTCGCCTGCTAGTTGGCTTGCTTTGTAGTTGTGCACCAGATCAAAGTCATCAGCGGTATCCCCTATATACAAACCACCTTTAGTTCCAACAGCATTGATGGCAAAGCGCAGAGCCTGTGGATCAGGCTTCTTATGAAGATCGGCAGAAATCACAATATCCCACCAGGGCTTGCCACTGTA
>CBJMBI010000301.1:0-5376 GCA_966427955.1 uncultured Ktedonobacterales bacterium | reverse complement strand
TCTCTTAGCATTGCACTATGTTCTCTTAGCGTTGCACTATGCTCAGCTTGTGTTGCCTCAACACGATCGAAACGTCGCTCTAGCTGAGCAAACCGCTTAGTATGCTCTTCTCCAACGGCAATGAGGTCCCCAAGCAGCTCGGTGTGGGTTCCCTGTTTCTGCTCAATGTCTTTGAAATATCCCTCATAGCGTTTCAGAGTTTGATCAGCCCCATCGAGTCGCTCATTGGTTTCACCCTGCAACAACTCCAATCGCTCAGCTTTACCATTCAGCTCCTGCAGCCCAGCACGATGATATTTCGAGAGCTTGAGCAGAAGCTTTTCACCCTCGACAATCCCGTCACGGTCCTGTTCGAGCCGCTCAACACGTCGCTCTAGGTTTTCAATTCGTTTAGGATCATTCATTCATTCTCACCTTTATTCTGATATTGTTTAGGTTTTCTTCCTCTTCTAGGCTGTTTCGCTTTTACCTTTTGAGATTGAATATATTTTTCTATATCTGACCTGTAAAAGCGCCACAGGTCTCCAACCTTGAAGCCTTCCAAGCCAGACTCGGGGTCTTCTGCTAATCGCGTAACAGTTCTTACGTGAATTTTTAGCATGTTGGCGACTTCTTTCGCTTCAAGGATTTCTTCTGAAGCCATCACTAACATGAGGCCTCCTTTCTATGATGTCTACCGATATCATATCACTCATAGGACTGTTGCGCCTACACTCAACTTAACTGTTGTACTCAGTATACCCTGTATTTTTCAGCCTATCAAGTATCTTTACAGATTTCTTTGCGCCCTATTGATTTTCCGGACAAATATGCGATAATACCATTGTATGGATCAGATACAGAGCAGTCAGTCCCGATTCTAGGAGGAAAAAGAGACAAGTCGAAGAGGAAAAGGGGACAAATTGAGAAGAATAAATTGTTAGCAATCTCATTGAATAGCTCAGCAGAATATGCTATCTTTCTTAGAGAAACCCAGAGAGCAAGAAATCAGACGGGAAGGATTCCACTATCTCCTGCTATTTTCAAGTTATCACTCTCCTGTGGAATAATACAATTGATAGCCTATTTGATTGGTCAAAGCTAGGAGCGAAAATATGCATTGTCAGAATTGTGGCACCCAGTTGTCTGCAGACATACGGTTTTGCCCTGATTGTGGGACAGCAGCCCCACAGAATATCTCTCAACCATCACCCATTGATCCAACATTAGCAGCATCTCCTTATGAACCAGCACCCATTGATCCCACGGTACTTGCATCTTCCTATCAGCCATCGCCATTACCACCAACATCATATGGACCACCACCACCACCACCTCCGTCTCCCAACTCATCAGTTCCAGATCCATATGCCGCTGGATACAACCCATCAGGGCAGCAGGTCCCTCATGGCTACAATCCTATGCCAATCCCACCAACACCAAATTCATATCCGCCAAACTTCTATCAGCAATCTACAGTTCCAAATTATCATCAGGCACAGCCATTCCCAGCACCCCCAGTCACCCCCCCACGCAAGAATCGCTTAGGGCTGATTATCGGGATTACTGCCGCAGTCCTAGTTGTCGCTCTCTGTGGACTACTTGCCCTTGGAGCTAGGCTAGCTTCGAAGTCGACTACCTCAGACTCAACTACAACGACACAGAGTTCATATACTTCCACACCAGATACAGAAAATGCTCCGACACCAGCAGCTAGCGTAACTTCATCGAATACACCTTCTGGCAGCCCCATCGATCCGACTGCTGCATCGATCGTTACTGATGCCCAAACAGCCTCAAGCATTGATAAAGTTACTACTGCTCCAATAAATCTAACGGATACTTTTCAAACACATACAGATGTTTACGTCACGTTCAAGCTAAATAATGATAACTTTGATTTCAACAAAAATACCGGCTATGTGGCAGTAAAATTTTATGCTGATTCAACAGCCCTGCACTTGCCTGAGGTGCTGAGGACTCCACTGAAGATCAGCGAACCAGCTCCAGGAGGATACTTTAAGATCCGATACCTTATTGCCGCACAAGGAGCAGCCGAACTCTACTGGTGTCTACAACCAGATTGTAGCGATGGGCGGCTCGCACAAGTCGTGACGTTCACCGTCACATCCTAACCCAAAAGGACGCGAGAGAGGCAGAAAAAAGCATCATTCTGCCTCTTCAGGTAATATTGCATCTTCATACAATAGATCAATGTGAAAAGTAATATTCAAGCTTTTCAGCTCTATTTCATCTCCAGATGTATACATTCTATATTTCCACTCTGTATCAAGCCGTGAGTAGATCTCCACTTCTTTCCGATATTGATTTACAAGCACATATTCTTTAATAGTGGGACATTGCTGATAAAACCGAAATTTCCTCACCCTATCACGCATCTCGGTACTTGGTGAGAGTACTTCTACAACGAGGGTAGGGAATTGAATAGAGTTTTTGATTTCCTGAGTATCCTTTGGATGGCAGCTCACAGAGACATCTGGGAAGAGGCACTTGCCTTTCGGGTGTAGAAACATCATGTCAGATGTGGCAGGCTTGCAAGGACTCCCCCTCAGGCGCTCTCGCAAAATTGAGAACATGTTTCCTGCAATGTAGGAATGGTTGTTGGACCCACCCGCAAGAGCATACAGGTGCCCATCAATGTACTCATATTTCTGATCAAGATTCTCATGGTCAAGCGCTAGGTAGTCTTCTAACGACATCCATTCATCGAACTCAAAATCTGCTAGCATCTTTATTTCCCCCATCTCTTTTATTGTAGCATGAACCACAGCTACCTTCCCAAACTACGGAGCTTCTCGACAATACCAGGGAGCACAGCGATAACCTGCTCGACATCTTCCTCCGTATTCTCTTTCCCTAACGAAAGGCGCAGGCTCCCATGAGACCATTCGGGAGCTAATCCCATAGCCACTAGGACATGCGATGGATCAATAGAACCAGATGTACATGCAGATCCAGATGAAGCAGCAATACCAAGCATATCAAGGTTGAGCAAAATTGATTCGCCTTCGACCCCTTCAAAGCAGAAGCTAGCATTATTAGGCAGACGCTTGGTTGGATGACCAGTGAGACGACTACGAGGTATCTGCAGAATACGCTCAATCAAGCGATCACGCAGCGCCTGAATACGGGGTCCGACGTGAGGCAATTCCTCGTATGCCAAACGCAGAGCACTGGCTGCACCCACAATTCCCGCCACATTCTCCGTACCAGCACGTCGTCCCCGCTCCTGAGAACCACCTTGCAATTGAGGTAGGATACGTATGCCCTGGCGGATATACAGAATACCTACCCCCTTAGGACCATAAAATTTGTGAGCCGACAGTGAGAGCAGATCGGCATTGAGAGCTGCCACATCGATTGGCAAAGCTCCCCCAACTTGCACAGCATCTACATGGAAAGGAACCTTCTTGGCCCGACAGATGCTGCCGATCTCTGCAATAGGCTCAATAGTTCCAACCTCATTATTGGCATACATGATAGAAACCAGGACCGTTTGATCCGTAATAGCTCGTCCCACATCATCGGGATTGACTCGGCCATACTCATCGACCAGCAGGTAAGTCGTCTGGAAACCAAAGCGGTCCAGATACTGACAGGTATGCAATACTGCATGATGCTCAATTGAAGAAGTAATCACATGGTTGCCCTTCTTTTGAGAAGCAAAGGCAACACCCTTGATTGCTAGATTATCACTCTCGGAACCACAACCAACAAAGGCGATTTCATTGCTGCGACAGTGGATAAGCTCAGCCACTCGCTCACGAGAGTGATCAATCGCCTGCATAGCATGGCGACCTAGCGTATAAATACTGCTCGCATTCCCATACTCACTCGTCAAGTAGGGAAGCATAGCATCAAGAACACGTGGATCTAAAGAAGTAGTAGCAGCATGATCAAGATAGATCATCACAATTGCCCCCAATTATAGACCGTATCAGGTTGGACATTTGGCGAGTTGTAGGCCAAAGTGATCAATTGATGAGCCTTCAGCTCGATCTGATTGAAATCTCCATTATAGGGTTTGCCATCAATATAGACCTTCCATCCCTCAGTTGAACTGAGCTGATTGAGGTATTGCAATTGAGAAAATTGCTCACGCCAAAGCTGTAAAAATGTCCCAAGAGTAAATTTATCCTGTACGGGTGATTCTATATGTATAATACCAGTTGTATCATGCGTGTGTAACCAGTAAAAGCAGGTATTGGTAATCCCAATCTGTGCTGGTAATGCCACGTTTTGCCCATTAATATAGGTGGATAAATGCATATGGATATGAAAGGCTAGCTGCTCATTCACATTGCATTGCACATTGTTAACAGGCGGCGCCATCTGGCTAGAGCCAGTTGGACTTATCCCATTATTAGGAGAAGAAGAAAAACCTCCAAATAAAGCTATAGCGCCGATAATTCCACCAATGACAATACAACCAGCAATAATTGCAATAATAACTTTCCGCTTCTGATTTGCGGCAACCTGAGCTTGATCTCGCCGTCGCATCTCCTCACGGCGCTCACGACGTTGTGCTTGTCTGACTGGCGGACGCTGACCACTCAATTGCTTACTCATGCCTGACTCCTCAAGGTGTCTCTGGGGCATTCTTCTTCTTGAAGAACCCTTCATTCATGCTACCTGTACGATAGCCTAAGAGATCTACCGTCACATAGCTATAACCAATTGCACGTAGACCGTCGGTGACGATACGACTCATCTCATCCTCAATAAGGCGAGGGATCTCTGACCGCTCAACTTCGATGCGGGCAATTTTGTCGTGATGGCGCACGCGTAGTTGGCGAAATCCCAGATCACGTAGCAACTTCTCTGCTCTCCGGACCATTTGCAAGGAAGCTACATCTACTCTACTTCCATATGGGATACGCGATGAGAGACAGGCCATTGCAGGTTTATCCCAGACAGGGACCTTGAGCATGCGAGCCACATCACGAATTTCCCGCTTGCCCATTCCAGCTTCTTTGAGCGGTCCTCGCACACTAAACTCTCTAGCTGCACGCTGACCAGGCCGAAAATCGCCATCATCATCCTTATTGACACCATAGGCAATATAGTGCAGATCATATTGCTTTGCCAGCAAATTTAATTGAGAGAACAGTTCAGTTTTACAATAGTAACACCGATTGATATCGTTAGCAACATAGCGCTCATCTTCCAACTCATGGGTGTCAAGCGTAACCAACGGCAAACCCATCTGCTCAGCAACAGCCACAGCATCTGCGGTCTCCTCCGAGGGGTAAGCAGCCGAGACTGCTAGCGCTCCCATAGCCCTTTCACCCAGCACATCATGTGCTACCTTTAGCAAGAGTGTGCTATCAACCCCACCAGAATAAGCTACCAGGACAGACTTCATCTCACGCAAAA
>CBJMBI010000300.1:0-5388 GCA_966427955.1 uncultured Ktedonobacterales bacterium | reverse complement strand
ACATAGTCTCTACATGTAGCAAGCATCTACAATTGTCTTAGGCAGCACCTTGCTGACAATCCGGGGTCAGGGTCTTGGCTGTTAAGGCAGCTTTGTCTAAGGCAATTGTGCACGTCGATCCACTGGATGCTGAAGCAGGGATTGTGATCGATATCGTGTTCACTGGATCATCCTTACTACACGTGTGATCCTTGCCATTGAAAACTGCTATCGTGCCGCTGTCTCCAGGACTCGCAGTCACCTTATTAAAATTGGCGATACTTGGCTTTTGATGGATGTGTACCTTTTTCTGGGAAAGACTATTCATGTTTAAGGATACACAGTAGATAGACTGATCTACTACCTTAGCTTGTAGAGAAACCGTACCTCCTTGAGCATAGAGAGAAGGCACTGGACCCATCATCTGAGGAGCTAGCGCTACCAGTCCAAAGAGAGCAGGGAAAACAATTTTCTTGACTGCGAGTTTACCGATCTTGCCAGGGGAAACAATGTTCATGCTAAAAATCTCCTTTTCTCTAGACAGAATCTCAGCCAGGAAAGCCCCTGTTGCATACCGCAGCAAGGAACGAACTAGCATATCTTTCTTAGAGGCAGTGTCGTACTAGGATACTAGGGTCCCAAAGCCATTGAGATGCAATGCATCACACTGTACACTTATGCTGCAAAAAACGCATATACTGTACAGTAGTTTTGAGAGAGATTAACCTGTTCCCTAAATATAACCAATAGACATGGACTTTACCAGGGGGAAAGAGGGACAAATCCTTAAAAAACGAGGAAAACATTAAAGTTTGCCATCTTTGCCTGCAAGCATTTATTCTCTAATTTAGACTATCATCCGATAAGTTAGTTAAGAGGTGATATGTAAAGTATCTCAAGCAGCTTTTCGATTGCTTTCATATAATACATTAGAAAAGCTTTATAATCTGCAGATAGACATCCTGAAGATCCTGCGGCATGGCGCTAAACTCTTGACCACCAGTCTGCTTCGCAATCCGTGTTAGCGCATCGACATCAGCATGATTGCCATAGGCAATCGTGAAGATCTTGATAGTCGTTGCAGGGTCCTGCTGACCGGGAGGTGTGATCAGACCTAGTAGTTGGCTGAGGTTCATACTACTCTGATTATCAGGCTGGTTGCTGAGTACAATCATCGCCCTAATCGATGTGGATGGGAGTTGTTGAAGCTTCTGGAACTGAGCAGCGATCGTATCAAAGAGCTTCACACCTCCATCAGCAAATATTCCGTTAATATTCGAGAGAATATCCTGGCGTGCGGGCCCAAGCGGAATGTTTATGCTAGCAAGACTATCTGTACGATTACTAAATGTGATGAGACCTAATTGGTCTGAATCATGCATAAAATTGATAAAATCCTTCAGCCCCTCCTTTGCACCATCTATTTTAGGCATATTATCAACAGGGAAATTCATACTACCCGAGGTGTCTACGAGTAACATTACACAAAACGGGCGTCGTTGCTGTGACCAGTTTGCCTGAATTGCTTGCAACACACTAATATCAGGGATTGGCAGTCCGGCACCTGCCTGCTTTGGATCTACCCCATGGTCGTCATCAAATGGTGCTACCATTCCTACTCCATTTGTAGGTCGGAAACCGTACTGCACTGCCTTAGCCTGTTCAGGCGGACTCAGCAAGAAATCACGCAACTTAAGAGCCGCAGCACTTCTAGATGCCGTGACCCAATTACCCTGCAAAATTGCTAAAGGATAATCGGCCACAACGGTTCCCTGAGCGGGATAGATAGCAACCAACTTATCTGGTAGGCTTGGATGTTTCGTCTTATCATTAGCCTGTATTACAAGGCTTTCCTCTACGGGTATAGCATTCAAGTAGGTTAGTCCATGGCTTAACATCTGATCCATAAGAGTACTCGTGCTAGCATTATAGGAGATAGCCGATCTCTCGATATTGGCAACAAAAGCCTTGACATTGCTATTATTCACATCACTAGCTGTAAGTCCACTCGTCTTACAGGTACTTGGACTAGGAGTAGCGGCACCACTCTCGATGCAAGTCCCAGCATAGTTCATGGCAATAAGCGCACCAAGGCCAGCAGTGGAATAATCACTATTGGGACTAGCAAACTTGAACTTGCCCCATTCAGGATGGTGATAGTCCCCCCAACCATTTGGACTTTGAATCAGATTCGCAATGGCACCCCAACCAATGGGATCTATTGGTCGCCAACCCAGCGCTTCTGCTTGAGATTGCCACATCGCAATGACGATAGGACTAGTAATTAGGGATGATGGTGAGTTAGTTTGTGAATTAGTTTGTGAGTTAGTCGGTGTGCCAGTAGGTGTAACAGCCACCAAATCACTACTATTCTTGCTATGCCATTGCTGATTAAGCAATGAGATCCAAGCACTGCTAGCAGGATTCCAGACATCTGGCTGTAGCTTACCATCTAGAATCTCCTGCATAGCCAACGCTGAGTCCATTGGCGTTGCCTGGACACTAATTGGTCCATCACAGGCCGTTATACGCTGGCTATCAAAATCTTTAATCACGTCTTGTATCCAGGACTGTTCGGTACCATCATAAACCATGTTTAGTGTTATTGGAACTGCAGTAGATGTTGGGCAGACAAACTCTGGAGGAGGGGGTGGAGCTTGACTTGGACCAAGAGAGCAAGATGAGAATACCATCATTACGATCAGGAGGAAAGAAAAATTGATCTTTTGGCGCCAACCCTCAGCATGCGACTGCACACGTGATTTCTTAGAACGAACTATCATCGGGTGTCATCCTTACACCATAGCAATCTTTTGTTGAGCAAATTGTACCAGAAGGTTCCACACTTCTAATAGGGGGAAACAGGGACAGTTCTACCTAATCTCATCCGTAATCTTGAGCACAAAGATAGAAAAAGGTGACAGCTTTCTAAAGTGTCCATCGGAAGCCTATTTAGTTTGAAGTCACAGGCAAAACACAGGCAGTAGCCACCATCAAAAACTCTCTCAATAGGATAGGTTGAAAAAGCTAGCGTACTTGGTCTGTTAATTTACCAGTTAGGAATAGCCAGCGTGCAAACTCGAGGCGACGATGCTCGGTAGATGTTTGGTCCATCTCTCCTACGATAAATTGCTTTCGAAAGCTGGTAAGCTGATCAATTTGTCTATGATTGAAGCCTGCTCTGCGCAGAATTTCCTGCGCTTCTCTGTGATCCCTGTGCTGGTACATATCTGTCTCCTTGAATCTCCACGCAACTTATGTTGGGAAGTCTCAACTGACTTAGCTAGCATCTCTTGACAGCCTCTATATACACAGTACGCCTAAATGTGCCCAATAGACATAGACTATTAGAAAGAGATAGCATCACTTCTTGTTTTTGATATGACGTTGCACTTTCCTTTCCAACCTAGCTAAGGAGCAGTATCGATACTGCTCAGTATAAAAAGACTATTCAGTAGTATCTATTATACCCACATTTCTGACCATTCAGAAGTCCCAAAATGGTTACTGGGCAAGTCGAAGAAAGTGGGTGGTGTGCTTCATGAAATATTCAATCCCAGACTAAAGTATTGGTTGAAGTATGGAAGAAGGTTGAAAAAGATAATCACGCCTGCCGCAATCATCACTACACCGGTCGCAATTTCAATCTTGCCAAGATGAGGTCTGAGCCACTTGAGCACTCTCCAGAGTTGATCTAGCCCTAGACCTATCAGCAGAAATGGGAGACCTAACCCAAGGGCATAAAATAAGAGGAGGACTACTCCTTCACGCAGAGTTGCCGCATTGGCTGCCATACCCAGAATAGGCCCAAGAATGAAGCTTACGCAAGGTGTCCATCCAAAGGCAAAAATTATGCCGATCAGCACCGATGCTGGATAGCTAGGACGGCTAGGATGGAATTCAATGCGCTTCTGCCAGTAAAAGATCGACCATCTGAGAAAACCTGCCAGATGCAAACCGAAAAATACAAGCAGAATGCCTCCAATTTGGCGCAGCAATCCCTGGTAGGCGCGCAGAAAGCTGCCCAAAGTACTCGCTGTAGCACCAAGCGCAACGAAAGCAAGTGTAAAGCCCAGGACAAACATCAAAGCATGCAGAAAAGTAGTCAAGTGGGTAGGATGTCCTTCTTGCCTAGCTGTAGATTGAGAAACACTTTGTCCTACCAATTGCGCTATATAAATAGGTACTAGCGGTAACACGCATGGTGACAGAAAGGAAACTACTCCTGCAATAAAAGCTACTCCAAAACTTATATGCGATGCATCCATCTATAATCTCCCATCAACGCTCTAACTAATAATAAAGCTTTCATCAGTTATCATCAAGCTTCCCATTATTCTCAATTATCCTCATAATCGTCGTCACTAAGTTCCCAATTATCCTCTTCTCCATATGCTTTCTTCTTCTCTAGTATTTCAACTATACGTTTCCCGTACATTTTTTTAAAGATTTCAGATAATTGATTATTAGCTAGAAGAAGCTGTTCATAGGTTTCTGGTAGCATGCTAAGATCCCCCCAACCTTCCAGACAATCCTTGACATCATAGAGATATGATCCGGTACGAGTAACGATTTGCTCGAAATCCTCCTGCGTTATTCCTGCTTTAGCCAGTAGCTCCGCTCTCTCAGACTCTGCTTCCTCACAAAATGCCTCAACCATGCTAAGGTTTTCTTTAGCTGACTTGATTAATCCCCCAACACCTGATAAGGCTTCATCTATCTCTGTATCATCATCTGGTCCATTTTTGTGTGATGGAGCCAAGGACTCTGCGACATTAGGCAAGGTTTTTTCCTGTCCATGAGCATCAGGATCATCTACAGATGCCCCTAACTCTCGAGCTTTCCTCTGAGCCTGTTCAGGCTGCTCAAGAAATTCTCTTAACTCCTCCTCTTCGTTACGACCATTAGACTGATATCGACTATCTTCCCCCAATGCCAAATCATCACTACTAGGATCAACTTTATTATTCAATAATTGATCAAATTGTCCTAAAAGATCCATTATACTTTCTTTTTTGTTATAAGCATTTTCTTGTAATTCAGTCGTTTTTTCTAACTCAGGCAATTGATTACTAGATCCATCCTTGAGCATTTGTTCAAATTGCTCAAATAATCCTTCTAATGTTTCCTTCTGATTATTAGGATTATTTCCTTCACCTTTCTTTCTTTCCTCCTCATGTTCCGACTTTACCTTTGATCTAAATGTTTTCTCAATCTGTTCTTCTGATATTTCCTTATTATTGGACTTATTTTCTTTATTTCCATTTATCTCAAATTCATCATCTTCAGACTCGATATTTGTCCGAAGCATCTGTTCAAGCTGCTCACTCAGCTCTCTTAACATCTTTTCTTCGTCCTCGTCGTCCTCATCATCCTCGTCGTCCTCATCATCCTCGTCGTCCTCATCAT
>CBJMBI010000299.1:0-5396 GCA_966427955.1 uncultured Ktedonobacterales bacterium | reverse complement strand
TCTCGTATGCAGTAGGAAAGAGATGAAGCAGATGCCCAAGTGGAACAAGAGTCACCTTTGCAGGCCACCACTGTTGTTGCTTGACGGGTCCTGAGAAGTGGGAGGCGGCGGTTTAGCCCCAGATTCTTGGTGGAACCGCATAGGGTTGTCGGATGAAAAAGTCAAAGACCATAATCGGGTCCCTACAATACAGGCAATAAATTGCCTTTTTTGATCAAAAAGCAATAGATATGGAAATGAGGTGCTTCCTTGACAGCAGATGCAACGGAATAATATCTCTCGAACCTTTGGTCATCAGCCGCGATTTATCGCAAGAGAAGGTATGGAGGGACGACAGTGGGCAAGACCCGATTTATCGCGTCCGCTTCTCCAGCAACTTAAACATGAAAAATCTGCATATTCCCCCTCGTAAAAAAAAGATGCCCACCCTTCATCCCCTCGTCTTCCAAAGGCATAACCCTATTACTCATAATATGACCACATCCGCTTCACAACCTTCTTCATCTGCTCGCGTAAATGAGGAGGCTCGATTAACTCGGCTTTCTCGCCATATCGTAGCAACTGCTGAATTACGCGCCACTCACTATACGCCGTTGCTCGTATCAGTGCACGGCGCTGTTCTCTGCCATGCTCATCCAGGTAAGCCTCTTCACGCTCGATTGTCTGGGTAAGCCAGCGCTGACTTATCCCACGCCTTGCGATACTACTATCAAGCCAGAAGCAAAACTGGAATGGACGACGTCGACGTTCTATATCGATCATACTTGGCATTTCTCGCAGGCTCTCGGCTTTGATACGATCAATACGGTATTCGAGGAATTGCTCCTTCTTATGGCTAAAGGCGATGAGATAAAAGTGGCCCTCCATATAGGTAATATAGTAAGGATCGATATGTTCATGGAGGACGCCATCATTGACGTTATAAGCAGAGGTATATCTAAACTGGATTTGTTGGCGATGTGAGATAGCACGCACAATGATATCAATAATTGGACGATGCGGGAGATAGTCGGCCACAGTCGACAAGTTGAAGTAGACGAATGGCTTGCTCACACTGCGGTTAAAGCGTTCTCGTTGCTCTGGCGGAAGCGTTGAGGCAAGTTTTTCAATAAATGCTAGGATTTCTTCAGAGAATGGATTGCGCGGTGGTAATTGAGGAAGTGGCTGCTGGAGATCTGGGCGAGCATAGCGTGTCGGATCTGCGAAGAGATTGTGCAGCAGAGCTAGACTATCAACTTCAGTCTGCGTAAAAAGAAAACTGGCACGCGGTCCAGACCCTTTAACAAGGCTGTAATGAATCAGACGGCCCTTGCCACGTATCTTCTTGACCTCAAAACCCAAATCCTCCAAGAATTTGATATCGCGCTCAAACATGCGGTCTGCACGTCGCGATATACCTTGCTCAAGCGGAGCCGCTTTATCAATGCGATAATATGAGGCCAGATGTTCAAAAATTTCCTTGCGCGTGCAATCATGATTGGCAAATAGAAATAGCAACAGGTTGAAGATACGTTCGGCTGACTCATGCTTGAGAAAATTGCCTGCACTATCCTGGTCCTCTTGGCTTACAATATGCGAAGCTAGAATATCATCTGCACTTTCCATGGCCTATCCTCTTTTCTTATTAGCCAGACCTTCAGATTAGTCTCCGCTGCTCAATTAAATTCATCTTTTCGGGCGCTATTATATGCTCAGTAGAACTTGAAACACATGCAGGATCTTGGTACTCAACTCAAACTCAGAAGAACAAGTACAACTTTCAGAGCCACGACCCACTTTGATGGCACTGCAAGACTTGCCCCTAGCTGCTATACTGCAAATAGACTTTCAGAGTTCTAACCCACTTAGGGACACCAAAATATTGATGAGTATCACGCTGCACCCGATCATTCTAAATAAAGACACCAAGCAAAGAAAGGGAACAAACTCTTATGGCTATTATTCCAAAGGAATATGAGAATTTGCTGTATACAACAGCACTCGCACACATTGCAACAATTGGACCAAATGGTGAGCCACAAAGTACACCCGTCTGGTTTGATTATGATGGCACTAATATCCGTTTCAGTCAAACGAAAAATCGCCAGAAGTATCGGAATCTGCTACGCGATCCACGCATCGCACTATCCATTGTTGATCCAACCAATCCTTACCGCTACCTTGAGATTCGAGGCAAGGTTGCTCACATCGATGAGGACCCTAACCTGCACTTCATTAATTCTATGGCAAAAAAATACTTAGGGAAAGATACCTATCCCTGGCATCAACCAGGCGATGAGCGCGTTGTCGTTGTGGTCCAGCCTGAGCACACAACTCACATGGGTTAAACCGCCACCAAAAGATCCAAGGTCTTTCATCCTCTGGTGAGAAAGCATCACCAAGGAAAGTATATTGTTTCTCTGATCTAGGAAAGGAGCTGTACACATGAGCAATCTCCGTGCAGCTCTTATCACACCTTTATCAGGATCACTCGCCCTCTTTGGACGTGCAAGTGCAGCAGGGCTGATGTTATGGTCAAAGTATGCTGCACACTTACCACCACCATGGGATCGTGTCAAGCTTGAGGTCCATGATAGCTCTCCTGATCCAACAGCAGCTATGCGTACAGTTCTCGCTTCTCAACCGGATATCATCTTTGGCCCGTACGGTAGCCACCCCATGCTTACAGTCATGCGAGTTACAGACCGCGTTGTCTGGAACCATGGAGGCGCAACGTCGCTGCTCCGTCGTCCAGCATTTCCTCTGGTAATCAATGTCCTCTCACCAGCCGCAACCTATTTTACTGGCGTTCTGCAAGCCGTGCGTGCAGTAGACTCTCATGCCACTAGCATAACTATTTTCTATACATCCACTTCCTTTGGCAAAGATGTCGCCGCTGGCGCAATTCATGCAGCCAACAAACTGCACTTTGAGGCTCATATTATTCCTTTCTTCTCATCCCAGCTTCGAGACAGAGAACTCTCTTTACCTCTCGCGGATGTCTTGCTTGTGGTAGGTAGTTTTGCTGATGAAATGGCTATAGCTCCGCGTGTATTGAGACATCCCTGGCATGCCGCGGCATTCGTTGGAGCCGGTGTTGATCAAGTACTCGCTACGTTGGGAGAACTACGTGAAGGATTGTTGGGGCCAGCTCAGTGGATGCCAAATGTCATGCTCGAACCAGATGAGGGGCCAACAGCAGACTGGTTCGTGACACAGTATCGCCACATGACAGGAGAGGATGCTTCTTACCCTGCGGCCCAGGCCTTTGCTGCAGGCCTGCTCTGTGCACGATGCCTGAGGGACAGTGGCACATGTAACGATACTGATCTGTTACAAGCAGCGCACCAACTAGTTTGTCGCACCCTCTATGGAGATTTTCGCCTCGACCCTGACAACGGTTTACAGATCGGTCATCAGATGCTCACTGTCCAATGGCAACAAGGTCAACGTCAAGTTGTATGGCCACCAGTACAAGCACAGCGTCCTCTACAATACCCACTTGGTACGCTATAGTCTCTTTGGCAACTCTGTACTTGACCTATGGATTACCCGCTGGTTTGGGATTGCAGGCCCAGCTAATAGTATGTGTATTTCTAAAACCCTGGAAATAGAATAAACCAGGCGTGCAGGCATCGATTGGTACTGAAACCGCTACTGTCACACTCTGACCCGGAGGAAGACTCCCATAAGGGGGATTAAAGGCAACTTTGTTTGAGAAGTCCGCATATGCAATCCAATTGAGATTGCTCTGAGCATTCTTTCTGGAAGACACTTTAGCTAAGCAGACAAATGCCGTTTTTTGCATGTTTACCTGGCAATCGCGACTTCCGATAAAACTCATCGACAATGGTTGCAAGTCAAGGATAGGTGATGACATTCCGTTATTGGTAAATATAAGCTTGAGGCTGTGACCATTAAAAAGTACTTGGTTGTTGCCCTCATACTTACCAGTTGCAACTAACCCGTTTACTACAAAGTCGAGCATATCTCCAGATTTAAGGTCCTGGCTTTTTATATCGTGCGGATAAATGAATTTCCCAACAGCATCTTGACTAATGTCTATGAAAATGGCTGTAGTTGCAGTTGGCATTGTAGTTGCAGTTGCAATGACAGTTGCGCTCGGCTCAATTCCCACATGCGGCTTTGCAAAAGCACTTGAGGGAACCGCCAAGAGAGATCCAACTACAGCCATGAGGAGAAATAGATAACAACCTTTGACTGCCAGTAGTCCTCTAAGTTTGTTAAAGGAACTCCTTCTCATAATAATCTCCTTTTATATTATATAAAAGCTTGCCTAGCAATACTGACTGTGCTGTAAATTATTAGCACATCTGCCAGTACAATCGTTCTGAAGACAGCGAAGAGCAAGATCGTAAAACTTCTTCGATTACAGATTTCTATGGCAAACAACTCTCAGGGAAATGATGCAAGATCAAGTAAAGTGTAGCAAAATACAACACCTTGTGCCTAGGGGAAAAGAGGGACAATTTTCATAAGATGACATATACCGGAGGGTACAGTCACACACAATCGATCCTATAAGTCCGTCATGACTTGACAAGTGTCGGATTTTTACGTTATTTTCTATAGAGAAAAGAGATTCTCAATACTCAATATGTCTTCGGGGCAGGGTGAGGGAACGCATCAGCATTCCCAATTCCCGATCGGCGGTAGAGCCCGCGACCTGTTGTCATGCAATAGTGGATCTGGGGAAGTTCCAGGGCCGACGGTATAGTCCGGATGGGAGAAGACAAGAAGACACTCTCATATGATCTTGAAATATCTCTTTGTAGTATTTCTTCTGATCATATCTTTTCAGTGTCTTTGCAGGCTAGTTTGTACCTGTTAGGACTATGCCCGCTTTCTGCTCCCATCGCGTTCCTTCAATCTGCTTCGCCATCTATCTTCTCTGCCATACTGAAAGGACAAGAAGCAGTGCATGATTCTGTGAGTTATACCCTATCTATCCCTGAAGCAGTAAGGGAACTACGTGCCGGCAAAATGGTGATCATTTGTGATGATGAGAATCGTGAGAATGAAGCAGATCTTTGTTTAGCAGCGCAATTTGCAACCCCCGAAGCCATCAATTTTCTTGCACATCACGCATCTGGTCTCATTTGTGTGGCACTTGCAGGCGAGCGATTGGATGCGTTGAACATTCCTCTGGTGGAACACAAACAAGACCCACTCCAAGGAACAGCATTCACTGTCTCCGTGGATGCTCGTTATACGACCACAACAGGAATCTCTGCACGCGATCGGGCCACCACCATTCGTGCTCTAGTTAATCCTCTGACGAGACCCCACGATCTTGCCCGTCCAGGACACGTCTTCCCGTTGCGGGCACGTCCAGGAGGTACATTAGAGAGACGTGGGCATACTGAGGCCTCTGTTGACCTAATGCGTATTGCTGG
>CBJMBI010000298.1:0-5396 GCA_966427955.1 uncultured Ktedonobacterales bacterium | reverse complement strand
ATCGCATCCGACGTCGTCGCGCTCATGAGCTAAAACAGAATGGCCATCCACAGCGCGGTTCGCTAGCTGCACTCATCGAGTTCTTTAAAAAGAACGCTCTGGATGCCTCTACGGTGCAAAGCTTGCTCAATCAGCTCTCCATTGACCTCGTTTTTACCGCTCACCCAACTGAGGCAACACGACGCAGTCTTATCACGAAATCCCGTCGGCTCGCAGAGTTGCTCGAAACTCATGATCATATGGAATTGATGACTCCACACGAGCAACAGCATTGGCAACGCGAATTGGCTGCTGTCATTGATCTGCTCTGGCGCACTGATACAGTTCGTCATGTGCGTCTTGTGCCATTAGACGAGATTAAGATGGGTATCTATTATTTGGATGAAATTCTTTACGATGCCCTGCCCGATTTCTACAGTGAGTTTGAAGAACTTCTACACGAGGCTTATCCCGATCTCGCTGTGCCATCATTTCTGCACGTTGGTTCATGGATTGGTGGCGATCAGGATGGCAATCCTTTTGTCAGTGCTGATACGCTGCTCTCCGCTCTGCGATTGCAACGTGGCTATGTAATTGGCCATTATCGGACAGCTATTGAAGCTCTAGCAAAGGAGTATTCGCAATCTGTCAATCATACACACGTTGCATCTGACCTCTTGCGCTCTCTTGACTATGACGCAGCCTGCTTACCCGACTATGCACGCGAATTAGGCGCTCAGATAGCACTTGAGCCCTATCGTGCCAAACTTTCCTTCATGTGGAAGCGCCTCGAAGCTACGGACGCGAAGATTGATAGTCACCTTGGAGTCCCTACATCTCAGGCAATAAATTGCCCACCCCTCCCCCATGCGATTTATCGCCAATCGGTAGGGGCCCAATTTATTGCGCCCGCCACGCCCTCGCCTGCTTATCAGAATGCAAACGAATTATTAGCAGATTTGCGACTTATACACACCAGTCTGCTTGCCGATGGTGAAAGTGTGCTCGCTCAAGGATCACTGGCTAAGTTGATGCGCCAAGTCGAGCTGTTCGGTTTCTATTTCGCCAGTCTCGATGTACGCCAGCATAGTGAACGACATGCAACTGCACTCGCAGAACTGCTATGCGCCACTGGCCTATGCCGAAATGACTATACAAAATTCACGGAAGATGAGCGCATGCAAATCCTGGAGTATTTGCTACGTGATCCGCGTATTCTGACTCGTTCAGGATTACAGCTTAGTCCCGATACTTGCCATATTTTGAATACCTTCCAGGCCATTCGTCAGGCGCGAGAGACATTCGGGCATCAAGCTATCACTTGCTATATCATAAGTATGTCGCATACCTTGAGCGACCTACTGGAGGTACAGTTTTTCCTTAAAGAGGTGGGTATTAATGACCTGCCTATTGTGCCGCTTTTCGAGACCATTGATGATTTACGCAACTGCACAACAATTCTAGAGCAGGCATTCACTCATCCAGATTATTGTCAGTATCTCGAAAACTGCCATCATGAGCAGCAAGTGATGCTCGGCTACTCTGATAGTAGTAAAGATGGTGGTATTCTAACCTCTAGTTGGGAACTGTATCAGGCTCAGCGTCGGCTTGCCACTTTGGGACAAAAATATGGGGTTGGTATTACAATCTTCCACGGTCGTGGCGGTGCCATCGGTCGCGGTGGTGGTCCGATCTATGAGGCCATCCTTGGACAGCCACCAGGGACGGTGAATGGACGCCTGCGCATTACTGAACAAGGTGAAATGCTTTCCTTCAAGTATGGTCTGCACGAGATTGCCATTCGCAATATGGAGCTGGTTGTCACTGGTGTAATTCAGTCTAGTATTCCTGATCAAGAGATTATCGAAACCCAGGTGCACCCACAGCCTACGCCTGAATGGGAGACAACGATGGATCGTCTCTCGGCAAACGCACATGCTCGCTATCAAAAGCTGATCTATGAAGATCCAACATTTTTGAACTTCTTTGAGCAGTCCACACCGATCCTTGAACTAGGTTGGCTCAACATTGGTTCTCGTCCTTCACGTCGGACAGTTGGGCATGCTATCGCGGAATTGCGTGCGATCCCTTGGGTCTTCTCATGGATGCAGAGTCGCTATGTGCTACCCAGTTGGTATGGTGTAGGAGGTGCTCTCGAAGAATATATTGCTGAGGACCCTGCACGGCTAGGACAGTTGCAACAGATGTACCGCCAATGGCCATTCCTGAGAGCTTTTGTGGACAATTTACAGATGACGCTCTCCAAGGCCGATATGCACATTGCTCAGAACTATGCCTCGCTGGTTGACGATAAGGCACTACGAGAACGCATCTCAGACGAAATTCAACAGGAGTATCAATGCACTCGTAATATGGTAATTAAGATTGTTGGAGGAAAAGCACTCCTCGACAATACACCAGTATTACAGGAATCAATCCGGCGGCGCAATCCCTATGTTGATCCTTTGAGTTATTTCCAAGTAGCCCTGCTTCGTCGCCTGCGTACCCTTGGAGGTCCATTAATGTTGGATAAAATGTTACAGCAAGATGCCCCCCCTGAGGAACGTGAACGAGCCCGTCTGACATATGCCGTACTGTTAACAATCAACGGTATTGCAGCTGGTCTTCGTAACACGGGCTAATCGACCCCTTTTTTATCCTATCCCACCCTAGAGGCAACTATACTAGCCGCAACAACTGTTGTCCCTGCCATTGAGCCTGCTGTCCCGAGAGCTTTACCGATGGAAGCCCCCAGCACTCGAGGTGTCACTAATGCAGCATATAATGTCAATAAGAGAGGAAATTGCAATAGTGCGGCTGTCATGATTCCTAGTCCGTCGGCTGGAACTTGCGGTATAGAAGGTAACAGCAAAGGCAAAGTAGTTAGGATGAAGAGCTGGAAAACCTGTACAAAGAGCACAGTGAAAAATCCTTTGAACCACAGGAGCACCACTCTTTGTCCTACTCCTCCAGGTAATGCCCAGCAGCCAAAGGCCACTGGAGTCATCAGAATATAGTAATTGAGTAAGACAATTCGAACGAATACCTGAACCCACAGCAGCAATGAGAAGATAGCCTGAATCAACTCGCCACAGCGTTGGATCAAAGTGGGAACATCCGTGACGCGACCAGCGAGGGGGGCCAGACCACGAATGAGGGGAATAATTGATCCAAGTGTGTTTGTCAGATATGACTGTGAAACCACTCCTAGGAAATCATTGACTGCACATCCCCATCGGCTCATCGGCATTACTATTCCCCGATAGGATGTGGCTTGTTCGCCAGCAAGCCGATAGGGAATGAGCTTTCCATTAATCGTACTTATAGGGAAAGGATGTTCTCCATGCAAGGCAATTATTGCTGCAATAAAACTATTCTGGATACTGATAAGCATATCAAGCAATTGGTAACTGACCGCTACTGCTACGGCTCCCAGGATAATGCGTGAGAGTCCCTCAAGAGCCCCAGCATAACGAAAAGTCGAGGCCCCCAGCATGAACTGATATCCCAGCATCATTATTGATGGCATGATGAGAAAAAATCCCAATCCTTGCATTGGCCCAAAGAGCGCGGTGACTTGCGGCAAATCGTTTGTATCTGTACTGTAAGTGTAAAAGAGGCGACCTCCTCCACGAATAGTCGTATTCTTTGTCACAACAGGAACATCACCTGATAGCCAGTCTTGGATGATACTACTTTCATTAGGTTGTAAGAGACCTGTGGGACCTGGAATGTCTGAGCAAGGAAAAGACCAATTTGCTTGGATTGGTGCCCCATTCGCTGGTGCTGCATTCGTTGGCGCTGCATTCACTGGTGCTACAAATAGTGTATTAGACAATAAATGCTTTTCAGAATCAAAGTTATTTTTAGCTTCTTTATATTCGGCAAATGAATGCTTAACAAGAATATTTGGTGCAAAGGGAAAAGTGCTGGCTGCTTCCATCGATTGTCTAGTAGAAACATTAGACAATAGTTTTGGCACTAAGGCAACACTTGTAAGTACAAAGAGACTAGCCAACATTAAAGCAATAAATACAGAAATATATAATCTCTTATACTGCATTGTCTTCTCCAAAATCCGTAAGCCTTAGCCTATCTGAAAAGCGGCACTTCCAACGGCAACCATGATCCCTCCAGCCATTGAGCCTGCCGTCCCAAAGGCTTTAGCTGCAGATGCCCCCAGCAATCTAGGTGCCATTAATGTGACAAATAACGTTAGGATAGGAGGGAATTCTAGCAGAAAGCTTTGTATAAAACCCACACTATCAGCAGGAATTTGTGGCAGTGCCGGCAGGAGCAAAGGTAACATTGTCAGGATAAAGAGCTGAAAAACTTGCAAAAAAAGCATTGAGATGAATCCTTTGAACCAAAGGCGCAAAACTCTTTGTCCTACCTTCCCTGGCAATGCCCAACAACCAAATGCCAGAGGACCAGTCAGAATATAGTAATTGAGCAAGAAAATGCGCATGAACACTTGAATCCATAGTACAACTGACATGATCATTAGAACCATTCCACTCATGCGATGAATCACATCAGCTATAGTCATTGCTTTTTCAGCAAGATGCGTAAATCCACTCATCAAGGGAACTATTGATCCAAGCGTATTATTGACGAACGGTACTGAAAAAATTCCGAAGAACTCATTGATAGCACATCCCCATCGACTTATTGGCACCACTATTCCCCGATATGAGAGATCAGGCTCAGGTGGAGTCGTACCGGTGAGCACATAGGGAACGGGAACTCCGTTGACACTGACACGAGGAAAAGGGTGTTGCACATGCAACAGCAAAACCGCTGCTGCTGAAACCGTTTCAAGGCTGATCAATGTTGCCACTACTCCATAACAGGCCCATATAGCCAATGCACCTAACACAACGCGAGAGAGTCCTTCGAAGGCATTGGCATAGCGGAAGCTTGATATTCCCAACATGATTTGATAGCCTATTAAGATGACTGATGGGGCTACCAAGAGAAACCCGATTCCCTCCATATACCCAAAAAGGGTGATGATTTGTGGAGACTCATACGTGTCACTGCTCCATGTATAAACAAAATGCCCACCAAGTGCAACATACCTCCCACTCCCTCCAACTACTGGAACGTCACCTACTAGCCAGTCCCCTCTGATGATCTGCTCAGACGGTTGCATGCTGCCGTCTTGAAGATTTAAGTGGTCTGAACAAGGAAATATAAAACTACCACCACGGGTACATACCTCCGAATATTGCGGCACGCCACCAACTACCCTCACTTGAGCCTGCGGTGCCTCATCTGGTAGTGGACAGTACCATTGACCCTTAATTACAATAGGACGCTCGGCTGCGAGAGTCGGAGTAGAAGGAGGGGCAACATTATTTTTAGTAGAAACCTTTCTCACTGCAGAGGTGGAAGCAGTGTGCTGAAGAGTCACC
>CBJMBI010000297.1:0-5402 GCA_966427955.1 uncultured Ktedonobacterales bacterium | reverse complement strand
AAGCGTATCTCCAGTAACACATGGGTTTACCGTTCGTATTTTCTCGTAATACCATGTATTACTCTCTTTGTTGTAGCGCTCCATAAAGACTAGGCCCGGCTCCGCTGACTCCCAGGCGCTCTGACAGATAAGATCCCAGAGATGGCGGGCACGTACAGTCTTCATTACCTTACCATCCCAAATGAGATCCCATTCTCTATCATGCTTGACCGCATCCATAAAGGCATCAGAGATGCAAATGGAAAGGTTTGCGTGTTCAATCATGCCTTTTTGCTTTTTAACCGTGATGAACTCTTCTATATCTGGATGGTTGTCATCCAGCATGGCCATTAACGCGCCCCTCCTGCTATTAGATGTATATATACCACCTCCTGAAAGAAGATGAACGTCATCTACCTCAAAGTCGTAGACTTCAGAAGGGCCAATAAGTTGGATTGAAGTAATAAAGTCAGGTAATACCCCTAGCAATTCTTCAATACGATCTGCCACCTTAATATTACCATCAGCAAGAGCCCTCTCTTTCACACGTGTTAGTGCGTAATGCGATACACGATCTTTAGTAGGATCAAAAATCCCGTGATAATACTTTACGGGGATATTTAGCGAGGTGCGTACTTTCATAGGATAGCTAAGGAAATGACTGCGATATCCATCTCGCTTTTTGTCCTTAAAGCCGATAATAAAATTACTAAATCGGTCTTTAAACTGGGCGCCAGTAACAATAAGTCTGTAGAGAGTCCTCCATCCTTGTGAGCTACGATCCTGCGTATTGATATGTGAAACTATGCCATTTGCAAGCAATAATTGCTGTATATCTTGCAACATCTCATAACTTACGCTATCAATACCGTACCCACCTTTTCCACCACGATCACACCCATCAGCCTCAAAGTAACCGGAAATGAAAGCACCTACAACTTGAGACGGTGATCGGAATATGGCCTCAGGAACGCGGATTGATTCAGCCTTTTGCTTGAGCATTCCATTATCTCTAAGCCATTCTATTAAAATGCGAGAGTAGATTTTGATGACGGTGCAAGCACCATCTCCAGGCCCTACTACTGGCTCAAGAGAGAATAATTTACGTGTCAATGTTACTAGACGATCAATAACATCGGGTTGGTCATTTGATACAACCAGAGATAACCCCTTATCACCTTCCCACGTCACTTTTCTACCAGGAAGAACATATCCATCGCCATAGGCATAACCCAAGAAATAGGCAAGGTCAGGAGTAAGGTGCTCTGGTAAATTCACAGCTTCGTTCAACGTGGTAGACATTTTTGAACGAATGTAATCTTTAGCTAGCAGAGAAACAAAAGGAGCATTATTGTCTTCTTGTTCACCTACAAGTAACAGTATTTCGTCTCCTTCTTCAAGATCTCTGAGTGGGATGGTCATCAGCTCACCGTTACGCAGAACCCCGATTTTATGATCCAGCGTTACGCGAACCTTATATCCTCGACTTGTTTTTACCTCGTAAAGATCTTTGATACCGTTGCGAAAGACCGCAGTAAATGGACGTAATCCTTTATGTGTCAAAGCCTGAATGACTTCACCGGCATCTAAGCGATCTGCTAACTCCTTAGCTGGCAAAAGACCATAATCAGTAGCGATACGTTCCTCTGGTCCAAAACATCCACCTTGTATAATTACGTCTCCAGTTGTAACTGAAAAAAGTTGTATCCATGAGCAAGGGCCAGAGGCGGTACCATTAACTGTTTTAATATAGCTTCCCCGTGGTCGTAAGCTTGAAAAATTAATGCCCACACCTCCACCGCGTGCCATAATCTCAGTCATTGTTTTCAAGCAGTCAAGAATGCCCTGACGGCTATCTTCAGGGCTGGGAATACAATAGCAGTTATAAAAAGTGACCTGATGTCCTGTTCCTGCACCTGCTAAAATACGTCCACCGGGTACAAATTTGAAATCTGTTAGTGCTTCGTAGAAAAGATTTTCCCATTCTTTCCGCTTTTCTTCGGTCTGTTCTACTGCCGCTATACCTCGTGCTACACGTGCCCACAGTTGCTCCGGATAAAACTCGAGTGGCTGTCCGTTGGCATCCTTGAGGGAGTATCGATCCATAAAGACTTTTTGACGAATCCCTTCAAGTTCGGTCATCTTCGAAGTAGTTGTCATAGCCATGCTCTCTACAGGACGGCTCGTTTGCTCTAGCATACTTGCTTGTTACCTTTCAAAATATTGTATGGTTGTTGCACTCTCCGAAAAATGGGAGGTAAGCGTCCAGGTTATCGCCTTTTAAGCTGGTCTATCATATAAACCTACATCCCAATACTTGAAGTGCATATATTAGATTCATAAGCAATACCATCATCTAGGCATTGCTTAAATCTCTTCTCTGAGAATTGTGCTCCTTTACATTCATATAGCATCTATTTTAACCTAAACATTTTTGAAAGTCAATGTACATAGTAATAATGGAAGTAACCAAAACTATGTGATAAAACACCAAAACCAAAAATGCTGACACAAGATGTTGACATCATTCATATTTTTGACACAATATATAGTAGTTGAACCCCTATATGATATGATTACCGAGGATGGATGGCAAGGTAATCTCTACCTTTCCTAGGACTCTTTCCTTAAATTCTTTTATACCTACCCCACAGTACGTCATCAAAGCGTATTATGGGGTAGAAATTTGTACAGTTTTTTAGGCTCTCTACGTTAATTATGTAGAGAGAAGAGTGCCATTAGCTACTATTTAGGAGGATTTGCTTCATGCGTGCTGAAATTATTTCCTGCGGGACTGAATTATTACTTGGTCATATCACTGATACGAATGCAACATACCTTGCACAGAACTTGGCAGCGCTCGGTATAGATCTCTACTATGTTTCTCAAGTGGGCGATAACTTGGAGCGAATTGTAGAAACGCTCCGACGAGCTTGGCAACGCTCCGATCTAATTGTGATGACTGGTGGATTGGGTCCAACAGAGGATGATCTGACTCGGGAGTCCATCAGTGCTTTATTGGAGGAAACAATGCAGGTGGACCCTGTACAGGAAGCGACGCTACGTGCTCGCTTTGCGCATGCAAATATGCCCATGCTAGAGCGTAATATCAAGCAAGCCATGCTAATTCCGTCGGCGCGGAGCATTGCAAATCCTGTGGGGAGTGCACCTGGTTGGTGGGTTGAGAAGGATGGCCGTATCATTATAGCAATGCCTGGTGTGCCAAGGGAAATGTATCGCATGTGGGAAGGGGAAGTTGTTCCCAAACTTCGTGAGCAGACAGGCAGCTTGATTTTCACTCGCATTCTGCGGGTTTATGGGCTAGGAGAATCCCTTGTGGAGGAGCTTTTGGGTTCTTTGATCCATAATACTAATCCCACTGTTGCTACTTATGCCAAGTCCGATGCCGTTGATGTACGTATCTCAGCGAAGGCAGAAAATTCTGAGAAGGCCTCCCAATTAGTAGCAGAGATGGAAGCACATGCTCGGCAGGTTCTGGGCCAGAACGTCTTTGGTATCGAGGGTGATACGCTGGCAAGTGTCATTGGCAAGCAACTTCAGGAACGTCATCAAACACTGAGCGTGATGGAATCTCTCACGGGCGGCCTGCTGGCTAGCACAATTACAGACTTCCAAAGTAGTTCAAAGCACTTTGTCGGAGGAATTGTTGCCTACAGCAGCGAACTGAAAGCACAGATGGGGGTACCGCAAGAGATCCTAGACCGCTACGGCGCTGTAAGCAAGGAGACAGCATGTGCTATGGCCCGTGCCATACGCAAACATTTCAAAACAGATTTTGGGATTGGGATAACCGGCGTAGCGGGTCCAGATAAACAAGAAGATAAGCCCGTAGGTACAGTTCATATTGCCGTTGAAGGACCTCAGGGAGTCATAACAGGCCGGGGACCGGGATGGCGCGGTGAACGCAGTGAAAACAAGCGTCATGCCGTGCTCTCTGCTCTTAATCTGCTTCGGTATTATCTCGAAGGAACCATCATTCCGGAATGATGAGTAGTTAGATAATGGCTAGAAATTAGGGGAAGAATCTGCTACGAGAGTCAATGGTAAACAAGGACGTTATACCGTTGGCATTGGTGTTAGTTTGTAAGACAATAAGAGAAAATACAATTGCAGAAACATTTCTTTATAAAAAGAGTAAAAATATATGCAATTCTGCTGCCTTTGAGACCCTTTGCACAGCGCTTTCTGATAGAAGTTACACAGAACCGAGACAGTCGCCCAGATTTGCATTGTAGTGCGATTCTGGAGCGATCACCACAAATAGCCTGTTTGGAAGAACCTGGAAACGTTGTTTTTTGAGCTAACTTTCTCTAACCAATAGCCAATTGCAACTAATGATAGTTAGTTGCAATTGGCTATTCTGTCATTTTTCAGTCTTGCCCCATTTCATCTGAAACATCTTGAGGTTCAAAGACGTGCTTTGTACGTAAAGGATCCTTTTGTCTCACCGAGATGGAAGATTTGAAAAGAAATAATCTTGATCAATTGAAAACGAGAATAAGAGCTATGATTGCCGCAGAGCGAGTGCCAATCGTCCTTCTAGATCTCGATGAGACGCTCAATAGACACTTTGGGGCTTCGATAGAGGAATGCGTGGTGAACTCATTACAAAACCTTTCTAAGGCTGGGGGTCTATTCGGCTTGAATACCGGAGCTGATATCTTCTGGGCTGGAGAACGGGTCTTGCATGAGACGGACCCACTCTTCTCTTTTCCATTTTTACTCCTAGCTACTGGCAAACAAATCTATGCATGGGTCACATCATTGATGGCCTATGTTCTGTTGCCAATCCAGGCTGAGAATAAGGGACAAGCCATGAGCAAACTGGCAGAGTATCTGAAATTTCCCCTTGATCAATCCATATTCATCGGCGATTTCCCAGGAGCTGGTGAGGGACAGGAAGGCATCGATGATCCTGTCCTCAGGGAACAGATAGGTATCATTATCAATGTCGGGATGTATCGTAAGCCTGAGCAGATCAAACCTCTCTTTCCGGAGACGCTTATTCTCCATCCTGAATACCAGGGAGAGAGGATGATTGGTACTGGCTATGAGGCAACGATACAGTATCTGGCATGTTTCACTGAGGTTTTCAAAGACGAGAGTATCAGAAATAAAATTGAGACCTTTCGATCTAAATTGATGAGTGTGATAGAGCAGAAGCTGAATATTGGGATTCTTTCCAGCCCAGGCGCCCAAATCTGGACGCTTGAAAAGCCTGTCCAGGAAGTTGGAAGCTGTCAGTCGGTGCTTATTCGTGCGAAGAGGCCAGGAATGGTCCATGCAGGGGTTAATCATCATGGGGAATGGATACGAATCTATGATGTACCATTAAAGGAAGTCTCACCGGGCTTATGGGAAGCCTCTTTATTAGATCCCGATGTCAATGTATGGACCTTCAT
>CBJMBI010000296.1:0-5419 GCA_966427955.1 uncultured Ktedonobacterales bacterium | reverse complement strand
AAGAGATTTGGCTAAACGGAACTCAGCAACAAGTTCCTCTCAAGAAGCAGGGAGACCAAAAGCATCTTCTTCAGATCTAGTAAGAAAATTGGATAGACTGCGCATAAGTAAGGGGACTGAACATCAACGTCCATCTGGGCAACGGCCTACAGGAACAAAATTCCCTCGAGAAATATCGAGAGCAACGTCATCTTCATTTCCAGGAAGAGATGCAAGGCTACAAAGGAGATCTGATCCTCTCTTGAGAACTCAAGGGAGGCCATTGCGAGGAGGGGGGAACCCAGAAGAATCAAGCGAACAACAGGGAGAGTCAAACAAGCGACAAAAAATAGACGACGTAACTGACGAGGAACTTGGGCAATTTAGCATGCTTCTCCAGGACATAAGACATTACAATAAAAAAAAGCAAGAAGAGTCTGAGAAATATGAGAAGCAAAGAGAAATGGCACAAAAGAAGCGTGAAGAGGCGTTTCAATTCAAGCCAGAAGACTTCAAATAACATTGATCTGAACAACCATCTTAGCTTATCACAGTGTGTCTGAAATCTCCTCAAAATGTGCGAAAATTGAGCTGGCTTCAGACATCCTCTCAAGAAGGAAACTGGTTTTCATCCTTGAGAAAAGAAAGGATATTAAAAATGCTAGATAAAGTAAAACATCTCGATACAGGAAAAAAATCATCTTCGGGTTCAAATAGAGATCTTATCAAAAAACACTATGAAGAGAGGAGTGAATCTCAACCTAGAGATGCGAAACGGAACTCAGCAACAAGTTCCTCTCAAGAAGTAAGAAAATCAAAAGCATCTTCTTCAGATCCAGCAAGAGCAGGGGATAAACGGAACTCAGCAACAAGTTCCTCTCAAGAAGCAAAGAGATCAAATGCATCTTCTTCAGATCTAGCAAGAAGATTGGATAGACTGCGCATTAGTCAGAGGACTGACCATCAACGTACATATCAATGGCCTACAGGAACAAAATTCTCTCGAGAAATATCGAGAGCAACGTCATCTTCATTTTCAGGAAGAGATGCAAGGGGACAAAGGAAACATGATCCTCTCTTGAGAACTCAAGGGAGGCAATTACGAGGAGGAGGGGGTCCAGACGATACAAGCGATCAACAAGGAGAGTCAAACAAGAGATTCAAACATAGCGATGGAAGTGCATTCAAATCATATGATAAAGGAGATACGAGCAATCAACGACAAGAAGATAAAAACGAACAACAAGATGATCAACAGGCGGAAGCACTACATCTAGTTCTTACCAATTGGAAAAATCTTAGAGAGAACGATCCAGGTGTGCAGCAATACTACAAGGACAAGGACAAGAATAGCTAAGCTTCCGCCTGGGACAAAACTGTCCTCCGATCTGGAGGAATCTCTAAACAAATAGAACAGAAATACCAGAACCTCGTGAGAGGTTCTGGTAAAAGGATGGCCTTTTCTGCTGCAATCTCCAAGAGTGATCATCTTGGAACAATTTGAAGCAATATTGGCTTCTTGCGAATGACCGAAAAGCGTGTTCTCTTTGCAAATGTGAACACTTTGGACCTGCCTCTGGATTTTCCGCGAGGTTTGGGTAAGCGAGCAGGCGTGCCCAACTGTGCCAATAATTTGCCGAGCCCGCTACGCACAGGGTACGCAAAGAGGCAGGACGGTGTTTGCTCTCCCACGGACGTAACTGTGCTTGGACCAAAGGTCTCTACAGAACCTTTCGCTTGTCCCAAAACTTTACTGGATCAGCCCCCATAAGGCTGGAGGGTCCCCAAGACTCCCAGCTTCCAAACTAGACCAATAGACAGTTGACCTTTTGCATGTTATGATAGACCCATATCTAGTAGAATGACGATTTAGTCACACTCAATATGACAGACAGCAAGAGGCAAAAAAGGCGTGGAAACCCTTGTCGGCATGACGATAGGCGGATATACTTTGACTCGCGTTTTAGGTAGTGGAGGTATGGGCACTGTCTATCTGGCTGAGGATAAAACTGTTGGTCAACAAGTAGCTATCAAAGTTGTCCGTACCGATGATGACGAAGCATATGCTGAAATGATCAGCAGCGGAGAGGCGGCAGAACGTTTCCGACAAGAGGCACGAGCAGTAGCTAGCCTTGACCACTTGCACATTCTCCCCCTCTACCGCTACGGTGAGGAAGTGACCATTCATGGAACACGCGCTTATATGGTCATGCAATATCGTCCTGAAGGTTCACTCCTAGATTGGCAAAAGAAGCGCGCTGGGAAAATACTGGCTGAATCATCAACTCCTACCATTCCCCCGGTATCCTCACAACTACCTCCAGACTTACCAACTGACTGGCCGCTGAACATCGAAGAAGCAGCAGAGTATTTGAGACAGGCCGCATCTGCACTACAATATGCTCATAATCATGGTATCATACATCGAGATGTGAAACCAGCAAATTTTTTGTTACGTTGCGATACTAACCCAAGCACGAACAAGCATAGTGCCTTCTTGCTACTCTCGGACTTTGGACTAGCTAAATTCTTCTCGTCGTCATCAGCAACCACCAATATTCTCGGGACTCCAACCTATATGGCCCCAGAACAATTCAACGGTAACGCTGAACCAGCAAGCGATCAATACGCACTGGCGATTATGATCTACTATCTGTTAGCAGGACGTCCACCTTTTGTAGGTGATCCAATACACTTGCTTACGCAACATCTCAACACAGATCCCCCTCCCATACGCACATTTGCCCCAACGCTATCAGCAGGCATTGAACAGGTCCTAGCACGTGCGCTTAGTAAAAAGCCATCCAAGCGCTATCCTTCAATCAGCGCATTTGCTGAAACATTCATAGAATGTATGCATCAAAATAAATATAAAATGCCAGGTGAATCTAATGCTAATCATACATATCATTCCTTAAATACACATAAGAGTGCTCTGGAAGGAAATTTACAACAAATACTCACAAAACAGAGTACTATACCTCAGACACCTCAACCCACAACAGAAGAGAGAACAGGATTAGCATTCTCACAAAGAGACTCTGTCTCACCAACTCTGCTCCAAAATACATTCTCACCTAGTCCATCATCGTCACCACTTTCATCAGCACACAGCCAGCAAACGATATCAGCACATACACCTCCACCCAGGTCAGAAAATCCATCTGGCCCTATACCTAGCACACTTAACATAGACCATCGTACAAGCCGTCGCAGCGCTCTCAGTTGGATTGTGGGAGGAATAACAATGCTTGGCCTGGGCGTAGGTGCTGGTCTAGGGATTTCTATATATGAGAAGCACGCCCCTTCCAACCAGCAGCAAAACTCCTCAGTAACGCCACCTACACCAGTAGCATCAAACACAGTAGAGCCACAAAATACACCTAGTTACATAACATATATACTCCGTGGGCATAGCGGGAAAGTAACAAGCCTCTCCTGGTCACCCGATGGCTCACAGCTAGCATCAGCCTCACTCGACCACAGTGTTCGACTCTGGGATCTTAGGACTCAGCAAAATACGACTACCTATATGAATCATACCCAAGGCATCTTGACCGTTGCATGGAGCCATCACCGCAATCTGCTAGCATCTGGAGGCGAGGATAAGACGATACTCGTGTGGGACACAGTAGGCAACACTAAATATAATTTCACTAATCAGCCAGGGCCAGTAGAACAAATTATATGGGCTCCAAATGATCAAAATATTATTATTGATATCCCTAATCAAAAAGTGCAAGTGATCACGTTGAGCACAGGCACAATTTTAGCAGAAGGAAGAATATTTGGTAGCTATAGTCTAGCTCTTTCTCCCAATGGACACTACCTGGCAGTTGGTGCTCAGAAAGGCAATGTCTTCATTTATGAGAGCAATAACCTCAATCAACCAATACTAAACAAACAGCTTCATCTTGGACGTCTCCGCTCGCTGGCATGGTCACCTGATAGTACACTCCTAGCATCAGGAGATGCAAATAACAATGTTCGGGTAATAGATATTACGACAAAAACCATTGTGTATACATTACCGCTAGGCGAGGTAGTAAATGATCTATCCTGGGAACCGGGCAACACCGGACGTCTTGCCATTGCTTCAAACACTGGCACAGTAATTGTCTGGAATCTTCATACAAACCAATACACCAGTTACATAGGTCACCAAGGACCAGTTACAGCAATTTCATGGGGAAAACAAGCATTAGCCAGCGGATCTACCGATAAAACCATTATCATCTGGACTTTCTGAGGAAAGTCGACCTCAAGTTGTCCTCAAGTTGTCCTCGACAAAATCACCCTCGTCAAATATGCTTAAACTACAAAGTAGGCTGGAAGATAAGTAATCAAAGACAGAGAACAATTTAGTCTTACAAGTAAGATTCAAGGGAATTTTTCATGGGCAGCATGAGACATTGGATATCGAAAAAGAGCATAGAAATATTGCTTATCATGACGACAACACTTATCATAATTATTTGTAGTACAGCCAATCTAACATTTGCCAAATCCAAAGCAGACAGCTCGAATTGGCCAATAATCGCTTTACAGCATGTTCCAAGAGGAGAAGCCAATTTGCAATGGAATTCAACAACCCACACATTAACCGTGACAATAACTGTGATGGGCTTGGCACCAAATAGCACCCATCCGGCTACTATTCAACAAGGTGACAGTTCCTTTGCTCATTGTAATCGGCCTATTCAAGGAAAAACAATTTACAACTTAAATCCGCTTAAAGCTGATAAATTTGGAAAGGTAAATTCAGCCACAACGACAATTGCTAATGTACCAACTGGTATCCCTGACAGTGGCTGGTACCTTGCTGTTCTCAATAACTCACAACTCACAACTAATCCCCAGCAGACAAGAATTACCTGCGGAGAAATTGTTCCAGGAGGAATCCCTCACGGAGTTGCTCCTCCTGGTCCAAACGACGTTTTACCAACTAGTCCGTCACCCATCAACACACCGACCACTAAGGATCAGTCAGTCCATGTCGACCTCACGGGTTCCGCAGATGCTAATCAGTTAGTAGTTGGAAATGCTGCGGTCTCTCTCAACAACAACACTCTCACAGTAATATTCTCATTAGGCAATTTAGCACCAAATTCCAAACATGCCGCCTCTATTCACCAAGGGACTTGTGAAGCTCAAGGACCTCTCGTCTCTCCACTTAATGATGTCAATGTCGATAAAAATGGCCAAGGTTCCTCTACCACTATTATCAAATCTGTTTCTTCTCTTATCAAACCTGTTCCTACTTCTTCCATATCTAGTTTGCCCTGGTATATAAACGTCTACGAAACTTCTTCAAAGGATGGCTCGGATAGCCAAACGGGCATTGATTCTATTGTTTGTGGAAACTTTTCTTCAGCACTGACTCTGCCATCACCTCCCAATATTCCACATTGATCAAATAGACGAGGCATCCTTCATTATT
>CBJMBI010000295.1:0-5422 GCA_966427955.1 uncultured Ktedonobacterales bacterium | reverse complement strand
AGTACAGCCGCACTGAAGACGCTAGCAGGTGCTGAGATGACAGGGTACGCTTTACCCGCGTGGATGAACCACAAGCGCTTGGTATCCTTGTAGTCAACTTTGGGAAGTTCACAACTCATAAGCTTGCGTTTCATGGGTGAGTCCTTTCTCGAAACTTGGGACTTATCTATCGACTTAGGCTTGAGATAAGCCCCAAATATCAACTATGCCTCTTTGAAGAACCGTTCAACTGCTTGTAAACTGCTAGTCTCTACTGCGTTGGGCAGGGCTGCTCGAATGGCTTTTGCGTAGCCCTTGGTGTGCATTCGTCCATCAAGGATTGCCATAACCCCACGATCGCTATCCGTTCGGATAAGCCTTCCTACTCCTTGCTTCAGCCGAATGATGACCTGGGGGACTTCGTAGAGGCTGTACCCTTTCCATTTTCCATGTTCCTGCTCTATCCGCTCACGACGTGCCTTGTGGACGGGATCGTCAAAATGATTGAATGGGAGCTTGTCGATAACCACTAATGAGAGCGCGTCTCCAGCAATGTCAACGCCTTCCCAAAAGCTCCTCAGCCCAAACAAAACAGCGTGGCCAGCTTCTCGAAATTGACGTGTCATCTCACCAGTAGACATCTCACCTTGTTTGAGCAGTGGATAGGCAAGCTGAGATGCAATCCGATCATACACGGCGTTTAGCATGCGCTTGCTTGAGAAAAGGAGAAAGGCTCGTCCTTTTGAGAGATTGACCAGTTCCAGCATTCTCTCAGCTATAAGCTGCTCATAACGTTGCGCTTGTGTGCCAACTCCATAGGTAGGCTCTTCAATGCCCTTGGGGATATAGAGCAAGGCATTGTGTCGATAGTTAAAGACCAGTGGTAGTTTTCGTTCGATTGTTTGCTCGTCAGTCATCCCCACACGTGACCGGAAGTATTCAAAATCAGGAGCTGTTATTGTTGCAGACGTGACCACAACGGTATCTCGTTTCTCGAAAAATTGAGACTTGAGAAATGGAGAGACATCTAGTGGAACCATCATAACGCTTATCAGTGAGGCTTTTCGTCTCCATTCGCGTTTTAGGTAGTATACATGGTTATCAGACGAGACAGAAAAGACGCTTCGTAGATCGTTTGCCAGTTTCTCGGTACGTTTTACCATCTTCTCATACAGCTCTTCCTCTCGCTCAGATAAGTTTACTGGTTTGTCCTTCTTCAGCTCTTTGACTATCTCATCAAGGCAAGAAGCCAGATGCAAGCCTTCTTCAACTTTCTCAGAAAGAGGCACAACGTCCGATGCTGTCCCTTGGAAGTAGTTTTGCTCTAAGTGAAACCAAAGCTCTTTGTATTTTTTGTCTGCTGCATAATGCGTATCATGTGTTATTACAGACTTGAGTCTCTTTAATGCGAGCAAGGATGAAACCCGAGAAGGCGTTACCATCGTTGTAAATACGTTGGTTGCAACCTCTTCGAGATTGTGGGCTTCATCCACTACTACCACATCACGAGGGGGAAGCAACCGTTCCCCAGACAAGGTATCCAAGAGCAGAAGATCATGGTTTACAACAATCACCTGAGCAGAATTAGCCTTCTGTCTCATCTTGTAGTAGTAGCACTCGTCATAGAATGGACACTTTCTACCTGCACACTCATCCGTCTCCACATTGATCTTTTGTTTTAGCTCATCAGGGACCTTAAAACCAACTTGCTCAAAGTCGCCATTAAATTCAGGGTTATCCCGTAGTTCGTCCAGACTCTCATAGGCAGGATCGTCCTCTACAATTTCTGGCCATTCTTCATGGCATCGCTCAAAACGATCTAGGCAGAGATAATTCCCCTTGCCTTTCATCAATGCCGCTTCAAACGAGCGAACATGCTTCTGTACGAATGGAATGTCCTTGTCAAAGAGTTGATCCTGTAATGCCTTATTGCCAGTGCTGAGTATGGCTGTCTTGCCTGTCTCGACAATGGGGACAAGGTAGCCTAGACTCTTTCCTGTCCCTGTAGCAGCTTCCAGAAGGGCTGGACGCTGCTCTACAATTGCCTGCTCTACCAATCGGGCCATCTCAAGCTGAGCTTGACGTTCTTGGTATCCAGGCAAGGCTCGTGAAATCTTGCCTCCTGAGCGGAGGATATTTGTGGAGAGATGATAACTGCTCACTGAGCACCTCCTAATCTGGCAATCACGTCCGGTATCCGTAGTCTATGCGAGAGTGAAAAACTATTCCATCCCATTATACCAGACTTTAAATCCAAATCGGGTATCTCTGGATAACTATGCCTTTTCCCTATTTGCCAGAATACAGATAATGGCGTTTCTGATAAAAGATGTGTCTCTATTGCATTATTTCCATCCACACGTGGTGAAGGCAGATTTTCTGTGGTGAAGGCAGATTTTTTTCCTTCACCATGTTGTAAAGTGGCTTCTGAAGCCGTCTCAAGACCATTCGTTTTTACATCGGTGAAGGCAGTGAAGGCAGATTGCGAAAGTTTTGTAAGCTCACTTTTATTTTCTTCCTCGTGAGGCACTTTACATAAACTGCCTTCACTGCCTTCACCACTATCGTCTAAATCGGCTTCTGAAGCGGTGTGAAAGGTATTTTCACTGCCTTCACCATCCTTCACTAGATCGGATTTGCCTTCACCGGACCCTCGTCCTTCGCCCACGAAAGTTATCCTCTCGTAAATGTTCCCTTTTTTGGTATGTGCGACTTTAAAACCTTTCTTCTCCATTTGCTTCTTTAGCTCTTTGCTCGTTAATTTGAAATCATCCCCAGACCATTCTTGATATGCTTTAATAAAAGCTGATGATGGAACACTAAGTCCATCTCCAACAGAACAACATTCATTTATGAATGTCTGTAGCGTGTCTTCACTTACTCTATAAGCTTCGTTAGCTAGTTGAACCGATTGTGGTTTTTTTAAGCCATTTTCATCATAGTCCATAGCGCCCCTTACCAGACATGCTAGGACTCCTGATGCTTCTTCTTCTATAATCCGGCGTTCGAGTCCGGTATCGTACTTGCGTTCGTTCGGCTTATTTGGGTCAGGCTCTTCAACAAAGCGCATGTTAAACTCAATCAAGCATGCTCTTGCCCAGAAAGCCATATCACCAGGGTCCGCGTGTGGCTTGAAGTTAGTGTGTAAGAAGAGGGTATGTGTAGGTTCAAAGCGAACCTTATGTTTTCCGAATACAGGTCTTCCTCCTAGCTCATCACCACCTGAATAGTGTTTGATAGCAGAGATGTCCAGTTTGTCGCCTTTCTTTGTCTCAGCAGCAATGGCAATCCTCTTGCCTTGTAAATCAAGCTCATCGGGCTTTGGTCCGTTTGCATGCTGACTCTTGCCAGTGTCAATAAGCAGCTCTTTTGCGATATTCCCAGCTAGCACTTTCCCAAGGATGGCAATAATAATCTTGAAAAGCGTGCTCTTGCCATTTCGTCCCTCAGGACCATAGAGAATAGCAAAAATTGCCTCTTTACAGGTACCAGTGAGAGCATAGCCGAGAAGACGTATGAGAAACTGAATGACCTCCTGTTTATCCTCCCTGAGTTCGAAGAGACCGTCTAAGAATTTGCTAAAGGTAGAGCATGGTGCATGAAGTCCTTTCCACTCAGTTGGGCAGAAGGTCCTGATATAATCATTTGGTTGTCCATCGCGACAAATTCCCGTATGTAAGTCGAGCACGCCATTCTTAACGCCGATCTTGCCTGTAAGGCTGTCCCACACTGAGGTTCCATCATCACGAGTTGGTATGGCCAGTAAGCTCTCTGCAAAGTATAAAACACCTGTATTGTATGAACGTCCACGAAGCTCCTTTGCACGATGTATAAGAGCCTTTATTTGTGCGTCAATTTCTTTAATCTGTCTTTTGAGGCTCTCTGCTTGCTCTTTCTCTTCAGAATTGAGGAGTGCTAACTCTTTATCTAATTGAGCACGTTCTTCGTTGAGTGGCTTCGTTGCGCCCAAATAGACTGATCCTAAGTGACCGCTCACCAAAACTCTGATATGATCATGCATATCCCGTTGCCAGTGATGTCCTTTCCACAAATACCACTCTTTCTCGAAAGAGTCATAGGCCACTTGCCCTTCAAAGCATCGCGTAAACAACTGGGCGTCCCCAAGTTGCTGCATATGCATATAAGCCAGAATATCTTTGTTTGGTACTTCTTTTGCTGCAAAGATATGCTTTTTGCATGACGGGATATAGTCTTGTGTGTAGTGTTGAGCATCTCTATGCCCATTCCCGTTTGAAGAGTGGTCTAGACTGGGACTATACTGGGTCCATTGCTCACGCTTATCATAGGCAGTCGGTTCGTATCTTAAGCGAACATCTTTCCATTCACGTCCTGAGCAGTGAGCGTGGAAACAGAAAAAGGTGTGTGGAGGTCCTTCCCAAATTCGGGCTGTATCACCAGGGGTTGTATGCTCGTGTGCCCAGGGACAGGTCACAATGTAGCCGTCTGCAAGCTTTTCAACTACCTCAAGATATTTATAGACCCACGCATTTAGATCCCAGTTACCATTTGTAGCAGTTTCTAGAGAGACCTTCTCTCTGACCTTTGGTGTTTCTACAAAGCGGACAAGAATATCATTGATGATCTCAGGAGCTTCAATAATCTCTGATGGACAACCAGGTACGATATTGCCAGTTACAGTAAAGAAGCGCTTCTGTGCATAGATCTCTATTCCTGTATGGCCTTCTGGATCCCCCCATGGGACATTCTTGTTCTGTACCTTTTTGCCATTTGGTATAGTCCCTTTGAAATATGCCTTGACGCCTTTCCCACTAGGTGAAAGCTCAGCATAGGTATCTTTAATCCACCCAAGGACGAGCGGGTGAATTATTCCACTCTCATCAATGCACCCGTCAAAGTCTACTCCGATAATGCCTGACTCCAGTGCATGAAAGTAACCAATCTGAGGATAGCGAGCAACCTCCTCAAAAGTTAACCAATTGTCGCGGTTGCTCCATACCATGGCGCTACCATCTAGATTAGCTGGCATTTTGTCGCCAATCCAGCGTGCCCATTGATGTAAGCTGCTGATTTCTGAGGGAATAGCGCTATATTTGGGAAGAGCATGTGTAACCATCTATGCCACCTCCCTTACCACGTTCTTATTGAGACGGCGTCCTATTACTTGCCTATCGTGGTATAATTTTAAGCAGAGAACACGATTAAACCTAAAGAACCAAACAGGGGGGTATGCATAGGAATTTTTACCTATAATAAACCCGTAGTAAGTGATTTTGCATATAAAAAATGGCAGTAAAAAGTTACCATACCATCTTTCTTGTGAACGAATGAATGAAACATGCAGGTGATGTACTTGACAAGTATAGTAGAGAAGCTTACCATATTTGCGTGGGCCATTTAACCCAAATTGGGCAAAGTGAGCCCATAGAAGACATGAAGTCCCCATTATACAAATCCTTTCATT
>CBJMBI010000294.1:0-5425 GCA_966427955.1 uncultured Ktedonobacterales bacterium | reverse complement strand
TGTGTTGGTTCATCATACTCATGCATTTCCTGCAAGGCTCGTTTGAGTAGATCTATCGTGGGATCCTTCATCGTCGGTAATAGAGGATAGAGACACCTCTGCTGGCGGTCAACGACTTTGTGCGGATCCATCTCCCACATGCAGATGATGATAGGATAAAATTCTACGAAGCGGTCTCCTCCACAACTGATTACAATACGCGGCAGAATTGATAAATGTGCTCTGCTATTCACCCGCTTCCTATTGATTGATAACTTGGAGCAAGAGGCTTTTCAGTTCGGCCATGTCCTCCCTAATTCCTTTCAATTGCTCGGTATGATCTTTCTGGGTAGCCTTGATTTCAGTAAAGCGTTCCTGCACAAAATCATGGGCTTGTTCAAAACCCTGGCAAACAAATTGTCTGATGGTTCTCAGCTCTTCGGCTGTATCGCTGGATAGTTCCTCAATCTGAGCCTCAATATCAGTGGCTCGTCTCTCTAGGGACTTGATGCGGGACTCTGGTCTTGGTGCCATTGGTTGGGTCCTTTCTGGTATACTATGTTAACTTTTTAGGCTTTTCTGTCCTATTACTTGTACTGTCTATGGACTGTTCGGGATTACAACGAGGTCTTTGCACACTCTACATATTGCACGCTGTTATAGTGCGCATATTTAAATGTGAATATAGTATTGAGGATAGCCCAACTGTTTCGCAAACACAATAGCAATTAGCTTGAGTCTCAAGCCTAATTGGCTGTTAATTCCTCTTGGATGCACCCTCTTCCCACTTTAAGTACAAGAAGATCCACCCAATAAGGGCAGCACAAAGTCCTATAAATCCGATCCATCCAACTATGTTACTAGGTAAATTCAAGACCCAAGCTAGTGCTCCCAAGCCAATGGGAACACCTATAACAACGGCAGGGCTTAAAATCCAGAAGAAGAGATACGTCCCAATAACCTCCCAGAATTTTAGCCCAGTTCCTCCTAGCAACTGATATGACGTGACGGTCCTACTAGAAGTGCTAGTAGAACTGCTTCGATATCCAATTTTTTTAACGTGGTATCTCCCGAGTGGAATGATAGGCATGCCGAATAAAACGAACCACTCTATCACATGGTTTTTTCCTTCTGTGTCCCTCCTGGTTGCAGAGATGTATGTTGTTCCGATACCATTCCATGTACCCATATAGTCTCCCTTTCGCTAGACATTTCTTCTGTCATTTACTTTACCACAGGAATTGGTCTTCAGTCCTGTTTTACCCCCTTTTGGCTAGCTTACTTCAACTCTTTTGGAGAAGAGTACAGGATTAGTTTTCTCTCAAAAAGTGGTGATGAGTTGCGATATTTCCATGAGCTATGAACTTGGTGAGAATGGTGTACTCGTTTTCTGGCGATAGTGTTTGTTGAGCTATGAAGGTATAATTAGAGATAAGTTGATAATTATATTTCGATGTACGCACTTTCTGTTATTTTTTCAAGGAGTCCGAGGAATGGGCATGAAATTTCACAGCATGGGCATGGGTGGTGGGCGGCGTAGCGGTATGGCGACCTATTTGGAGGAGCAGCGTAAGCGTGGACGTCAAACCGATGTGCGCACGCTCAGACGGGTAGCCCAGGCGTTTAAGCCGTATAAATTGCAGGTTGTGCTAGTTCTCTTGGCAATCCTGCTTACTACGGGTTTGGGGGTGATCAACCCATTGATGATCCAACGCGTTTTTGATGATGCGATTGTCAAAAGGGATTTCCGTAGGCTGCTCATAGATGTCGCGATTATGGTCGTTGTTCCCATTGTATCGGGGCTCATTGGAGTCTGGCAGAATTATTTGAATAATACTATTGGGCAGAACGTCATGCGCGATTTTCGCAATCGGCTTTATGCCCATTTGCAGAGTATGTCACTGCGCTTTTTCACTGGAACACGTACTGGTGAGATCCAGTCGCGGCTGTCCAATGATGTGAATGGCGTGCAAGGTGTCGTCACTAGTACCGCTTCAGGTATTGTCTCTAATGTTGCAATAGTTGCTAGTACTGTTATCGCCATGTTTGTCCTGAGTCCCTTACTTACACTGGTCTCTCTCGCGCTGCTACCAATCTTTGCATGGATCACTACCAAGGTTGGCAATGTGAGGCGCACTGTCAGTAAGGAAACGCAGCAGAGTATGGCGGCACTGACTACGATGATGCAGGAGACTCTCTCGGTCAGTGGTATTCTGCTGATGAAGACTTTTGGACGTCAAAAGTATGCCCAGAGATTGTTCGAGCGGGAAAATCAGAATCTGACAGACTTGGAGATACGTCAGCAGATGATTGGGCGCTGGCTCTTTATGTTTATTAATGTCTTCTTCTCCATTACCCCTCCCATCGTCTATTTAATTGCTGGTTGGCAGATGATTACTAAAAGTGATCCATTTATGACTTTTGGAACAATTGTAGCATTTACTACGCTACAGAGCAGACTTTTTTTTCCAATCGGACAATTACTCTCTGTTCAAGTGGATGTTCAGGGAGCACTGGCTCTCTTCGATCGTATATTTGAGTACTTGGATATGCCAATTGATATTACAGATGCGCCCAAGGCCTATTCTCTTGTCCCGCAGGAGAGCCAAGGCCGCATTACCTTTAGGAATGTGACATTTACGTACAAGCGTGAGGTCCCTGAGGTGCTGCTGGGTCTGATAGATGGTCATGGCAAAGGCGAGAAGAATGGTCTAGTTGATACTGCTCCAGGATCGAGTGTCAATCTTTCTATGAACAAAAGCAAGAGTCAAGGCCAGGAGGATGGCCTAATTCAGGCCAATGCTGTTCAGCAATCGGATCCTGTGGAGGCTATTGAGGAAGTTGCTCCTCGTCCTGCACTCAAGAATGTCTCGTTTGATATTCTGCCTGGTCAATTGGCAGCGTTAGTGGGACCAAGTGGCGCGGGGAAGACAACGATCACCTACTTGGTCCCACGGCTCTACGAAGCAGATAGTGGTCAGATCGAGATTGATGGGCATAATGTCAAGGATGTGACACTGGCTTCATTGAGTGAATTGATTGGTATGGTAACCCAGGAGACCTATTTATTTCATGCTTCAGTGCGTGAAAATCTGCTTTATGCGCGTGAAGATGCAACTGAGGAAGAGATGATAGCAGCAGCGAAAGCAGCGGCAATTCATGATCGGATTATGGAACTAGATGATGGTTATGACACTGTGGTAGGTGAACGTGGCTACAGACTCTCCGGTGGTGAGAAGCAGCGTATTGCCATTGCTCGTGTTATTTTGAAGAACCCACGCATTTTGATCCTTGACGAAGCAACTAGTGCTCTCGATACTCATTCAGAGCGTCTTATTCAAGCGGCGCTAGTGCCTTTAATGAAGGGGCGTACAACATTAGCCATCGCGCACCGTCTTTCTACAATCCTAGCTGCCGATATCATTCTAGTGGTCAATAAGGGTGAAATTGTCGAACGTGGGACACACCAGCAGTTGCTAGACTTGGGTGGTTTATATGCCAGACTTTACCATGAGCAATTTAGCCAATCTTCGCAGGAAGAAATTGTCACATTGCCTGAATAGCCCAAGTGAGATATGATATACTGAATTGGTTGCAGAACCACAGAGCGTTTTGTGGATATCCTCCCGATAGCTAAAGCTAGAGGTTTTACGGCGCGACGTGATGATAAATCTTGAATAAGAGATATGCAAATCAAAACATGTTGGAGGATACTGGATGGATGCACGCTTTTATAATTCAGAAGAAGTAGATATCGAGCGTTTGGCGAGCGATCTTGTCTCAGCCTACCAGTCTCAGGGTTACAAAGCTCAGTACATAGGAAATAATGATCAGGTTCTGGTTCAAATAAAAAAGGGTGGAGATTTCGAGGCTGTTCTTGGGATGCAGGCTGTACTCTCTATTACTATCCAACGTACTTCGGGTGGTATACTGGCAATGATTGGGCAACAACGTTGGGTGGATAAGGCTGCTGTAGGTGCAGTAGGTATTGCTGTCCTTCCGCTTCTTTGGCCCCTAGCCGTAACTGCTAGTGTTGGTGCGGTGCGCCAGGCTAGTTTGGGCAATCAGGCGCTTAATATGGTTGATGGATTGGTACGCCAACAGCGTCCAGGCATCAGTGGTGGTCCAGTTCCATCACAGTTTCTACCGCAGGTCCAACGGCAGTGGGAGCCATCGCCTTCTGCACAAACACCCTATTATCTTCCCCCTGGTCAAGTCGTGAATTCACAGCCTGCAGCAACTCTCACTTCATCATCGTCATCTTCTAAACCACGCTGTACGCAGTGTAATACACCTTATGATTCTAATGATACATTTTGCTCTAGTTGTGGACGTCCTCTGGCGCAACGAAAAGTGTATTGCCCAAATTGTAATTGCGAATTAAAGCCGGGTCTATCGTTCTGCTCCAAATGTGGTACTGCCACATTCCAGAGTTTTTCTGCAACGCAGCAAACTGTAGCAGGTTCGGCTCCAGAGTCTGCGCCTCCTTTGTATACACCTCCAACTCCGCCGACACCGCAACCACAGGTATACTATGTCCCGTCACAGCCAGCCAATGATATACCAACGGTTTCAGCATCAAACGTATCGCAGCAACCAATGCCAACGTATACGCCGCCATCGGCTCCAGCTGATCCACCAGTGTACTATGTTCCGTCAAAAACGGTAAGTAATGCGTCAACAGTTGAACAACCGACGCCAGCATACACGCCACCATCGGCTCCAGCTGATCCACCAGTGTACTATGTCCCCTCGCAGCCTGCGAACCATACACCGATGGGTTCATCGTCAAGTGCCCCGCAGTCATCAACGCAGTATTATACGCCGTCAGTGCCTCAGGAGCCGCAGCCGGCACAATACTATGTGCCTCCTGTACCGCAAGATCCGCCAGTGAAGCCACAGCCCAAGGTGACTATTATTCAGAGTACGCCCAGGCAAGAGCCGCCTCCACCCAAGTCACGGCCACAGATACAATACTATATTCCATCTGATCAGGCACAGACTACAGATCCAACACAGACGAGGCCTGCTTCATCCTCAACTGCTGCTCAGTCTCAGGGACAGAAGCAACCGCTAGTGGCACGTCCTGTGTCCAGACCACTGGGTGATCCAAATGCCCATTGGGGCGTGCTGACCTTTAGTGATGGTCAGCAGATCCCATTGAGTGGTGAGCGTGCTGTGGTGGGACGGCATGATCATGACCTAGATGGCGTTCCTCCCGAAGTAGATCTGGGTCAGATGCAGGGAGCGGATACTGTTTCCCGTATGCATGCCTTGCTGGAACACATTGGCAGTACCTATACGCTGACCGATCTTAATAGTACCAACGCGACGCGTATCAATGGTAAGCGTCTTGAGCCTGATAAGGCAGCGCCTATCAATGATGGGGATACGTTACAATTCGGCAAAATCATCTGCACGTTTAGCAAGGGATCATAGGAGCCGT
>CBJMBI010000293.1:0-5438 GCA_966427955.1 uncultured Ktedonobacterales bacterium | reverse complement strand
GTTTGTCCCTCTTTCCCCCTAGACCAATATGCTCGTTTTTCTTATACTTATTGGTGGGTGCAATGCTGCAAGATACTTATGAACTTCATCTTTTCCAATCTTGTTATAACATCTGCCACTGGAGAGGGATTTTCATAGGAGACCATCATGTCTGGGGACACCACCCAGCACCAAAATGGTCATTTAGAGAGGAAGAAAACAGGCTTGGCTTGTTTTTGATTTGTATCCAAGATACAAGTAGTATTAGCAAAAATTGATTAAAGCGTAAATATAGGTTATGTAGGACGTTAGTGCACATGCAACATTTCTAAAATGGAGGGATGGCTCATTGATCAATGAAAGTTTTCCGGATACGACCTTTCTAGACACAGCAGCAGCAAAGCTTCAGGCGCTTAGAGATGTGGAAGAGACGGTAGATACACTCGTTTCGGAACTCTACAAAGTGCGCCAGCAATTGTCTCTAGCAGTCTGGAAGGAGTTTGCCTCTGTTTTTTGTCGTCAACATCCAATCATCCAGCTCTTACATCAAGATCCATTCACCTGGAGAGCATTCAGCAAACCGCGTGGCTATGCGGGAGATGCTGAGATGTTAGATTTCATCTATGCTCCAGAGGATGGATTTGCCCCGCCTAGTTTGGAGGGCATTTCTGAGCTTGGGAAGCTGATTTCCCACTATACATCAAATGGATTGGCACCCAGAGCTGTGCGGGCTCGGCGACGTATTATTATCAACAAACTGGACAAGCTGGCAATCAGCAAGCCCAAACCGCATGTACTCTCATTAGCCTGTGGCCACTTGCGCGAAGCCAAGCAGTGCACCGCTTTCACAGAAGGGAAGATTGGACGATATGTTGCTGTTGATCAGGACACAATGAGTTTGGCTTTCGTCGAGCGGGAGTTAGGACCTTTGGGAGTAGAAACCATCAACGCTTCAGTCCGAGACTTCCTTAAGAGGCGAGTCGCAGTTTCAGGCTTTGATCTGATTTACGTCTTAGGTTTGCATGATTACCTCTCGGTTCCCATTGCTCAGCGGCTTTCCGAAGTACTCTTCGAGATGCTCAATCCAGGTGGTCAGTTAGTGATTACGAACTATCTGCCTAATCTTGTTGATAGTGGTTACATGGAAGCTTTCATGGATTGGTGGCTGATTTATCGTACCCAAGAGCAGCTTGTCCAATTGGCAGAAACCATATCGCAAGAGCACATAGAAGCCATCCGTTTCTTCTCAGAGGAGAATCAGGTCATCGCTTTTTTGGAAGTTGAACGTAAAAAGTAACACTCAAGTTGCAAACCACCATGCCATTCTCCACACGTAGGAATGCATCAAAGCGCCAAAGTTGGAGGATGGGTTGCAACTTGGTATTAGGAAGCAAAAGTAACCTGCTGGTAAGCCTCTTCCTTGTGATGATGGCTAATTTGTATGGTTACTTTTTGATTAAGTTTTACGCTTACTCTTTCAACAGAGTTTTGAGGTCAGCAGTTAATTGGGCAGGAGTGAATTCATTACTGCTGAGAAAGACGCGCTCGTGTCCCTGCTTGTCAATCACAAAAATGGCCATACTATGATTGACATTTTCCTGTTGTGTCTGTGCATAAATGCTATAGTTGGCCCAAACAGGTGATAATTGTTCCTGGGTACCTACAAGATAATGCCAGTAGTCGGTCATTTGATGCTGCTGTGAGAATTGCATTGCAGATGCAACATCATCTCTTTTCGGATCAGTACTAACTGCCAATACAGCAACATTGTGAGCATCTTTCCCTAGTTCAAGCATAGCGCTGTGTAAGTGCTCGGCAGTCAATGGGCAGACATCAGGACAATGCGTATAGAGAAAAGTTAATACAACTGGTTTTCCCTTGAACTGTTGCAGAGAGATCTGGTTACCAAACTGATCAGTCAGGCGAAAATTGGGTGCAGGTATCCCTCCGAGGTCAGTTCCTTGTAAACTAGACCTGTCAGGTACGTCCGTAGAATGATGTTGCTGTATGACTGTTACCACAATGATAACCAGAATAGCCAACGTGATAACAGATAGCCGTGAAGCTAGTCGCCAATTCATACCAGTAGCCCAACTCCAGCGGGCGCGATTTATCACGCCCGTCTAACTCCTGCTGTTCCTCCTACCTACTGAAGCACCCTATCGATAACCATGACTGCAAAGATAGCTGCTAGGTAGCAATTCGAATACCAAAAGATAGTACGAGCCCAATGTTTTGTCTTATCGCGCATCAGGCGAATCGACATATAGATTAGAATACCTCCCAGGACCAGTGAAAATGCAAGATAGAAGTAACCCATGACATGCATCGCAAAAAGAATCAAGGTGGTAGCGACTAACAGAAGTGAATAAAGAAAGATTTGACGACGTGTCTCGCTTTCACCCATCAGAACAGGTAGCATAGGTATATGGGCTTTTTCGTAATCCTTCTGGATCAGTAAGGCCAATGCCCAAAAGTGAGGGGGCGTCCAATAAAAGATGATCGCAAATAGCCAAATGGCGGGAAGCGAGACACTGTTGGTGATTGCAGCCCAACCAACGAGGACGGGAACAGCACCAGCTGCACCGCCGATGACGATGTTTTGGGCTGTAGTACGCTTCAAGCCAATCGTGTAGACAAACACGTAAAAGAGAATAGCTGAGAAGGCCAGAATTGCGCTAAGTAGGTTGACAAAAGTGGTCAGTACTAGGAAAGAGGCGATACCGAGTACGATGCCAAAGATCAGTGCATGTATTGGTTGTACTTTTCCTGACGGTAGCGAACGCCTTTGGGTACGACCCATAATCTGGTCAATATCGCGATCAATATAGCAGTTCAGGCAGTTTGCGCTGCCTGCAGCCATTGCACCACCCAGCAGTGTTGCCACAACCAGGCCCAGATCCGGCAATCCCTTGCGGGCAATAGCCATTGTAGCAACCGTTATTCCTAAGAGCAAGACGGTTACATGTGGCTTGATCAGATTAATATAGTTAGAAATCGTTTGTCGTAAGACACTGATCTCTTTTGGTGTTTGTGGTTCGCTAAAGTGTTCACTTGTGCTATCAATAGCTTGTGGCGTGATACTCATTTGTAGACTCACTTTCAGTGACAACAGCCTTTGGAGCAATAAGGGCTTGGCGCACAGCCATCGTAGCAAGAAGTACCATACATGCCCAGACTGCTGTAGCTACGGCCAGATGTAAATCGGCTATATAGATAGGCTTTTTCCAGAGTACTACCAGTGCACCAACTCCACTCTGTATGATAAAGAGTATGCCAGCGGTGATGGCCATGCGAGCCTGCCCAGGAGCAATATTCCGACGACGCCATGCCGATAGCAATGTCCAGATCATCACTAAACCGATAATTAAGGCGATATGGCGATGGAGCATATTAATTACATCCAGATGGTACTTGACTGCCCAATCGGGGGCTGCTCCACAAAGAGGCCAGCCAGAACATGCCAGAGATGCTCCAGTATTGAAAACATAGGAGCCACTTAATAGTAATAGGTAAACGAGTAGAGCATTGAGTACTGCTAGGCGTGCAAATTGGCGACTCTTTTCGACAGGTTCTTGGTTTGGTACTTTGCTCCCTGCCATAACTGCAATGAAAAGGATGGTGGCGAAGAGAGCCTCTGCTGTGGCCAGATGCGATGTAATAATGGCACCTTCCAATTTCATTAGCACGGTCAATCCGCCTAATATAATCTGGACAATAAGCAGGCAAGGTGCAATGATGGCTGGAATGAGCAAACGTTTATCATGACGCGCCCACAGGAAGATGCTCAGGACAAGGGCCATCACTAGGACGCTGACAATAGAGGCGGTGTAGCGATGTGATTCCTCTAGTAGAGCACCGACGCTTTCCATAGAAAATATGCTCCCATAGCAGAGAGGCCAGTCTGGACAGCTCAAACCGGCGTTATTGACGCGCACTGTAGCGCCGAGTGCAACAAGAAAATAGGTAAATGCAACCGTTATCCATGCCAGACGGTGGATCAGCTTTTGCGATGCTACTCCCTCGAAACGGCTTATCAACTCCATCAATGAGGCTCCCCGTTGATTGAAAATTAAGGAGGTAATTCGATGGATTCTATTGTCGTTGTCATTCCTGATACTGCCCTTGCAACCAATTGGCCTGACCTTACAATTGCCTGAATGTTTATGATTAGTTGTGACTTGCAATCCGCATAAGTACCTCCTCTTGACAGTGGATATTAGGTGATGCTAATATCTGACTGATCTGCTATGATTTTGGCGGTATCTCATGATTTGGCTGTCCACGTTCAATTAGAACTCAGTATCCGTCGTCGACAAGTGTTCAAGTTCCTATTTTCCCTCCCATGTGAGTTTGTGGGATGGATCTCCAGAAAGGATTTTTATGCTAAGGAAACAGAATAGGCCATTTCGGCAGACCAGAGTTTCAAACAACCTGTTGTCTAGAGTGTTAGTCAAACCATTGCACTTGCTATTAATCCTCACTGCACTGATCTCTACGGGGCTGCTTGCTGCATGCTTGGGTCCGTCAAATGAAGCGACTTCTGGCAAGACACGAAACTTTACTCTCTATGTACGTGATACAACCCTCAAACTTCCTGATGGGAAAGAGATTTATGCATTTGGCTATACTGATAATCCTAACGGCCCCGCTCAGATACCTGGACCGACCTTGACAGTGAATGAAGGTGACACGGTCAATCTCACTCTTGTTGATGACAAAGATCCCACCAAAACAGATGTCAATAAAGATGGAGATGGACACACCATTCACTTACATGGTCTAGATTTGCCAAGCCAGTTCGATGGTGACCCAATGACGGCACCAGAACAGCATTCGGTCATGCAAGGAGAAAAGTATACTTATCATTTTGTAGCTAAGCATGCAGGTACCTATTGGTATCACTGTCATGAAGGGGCGGCAGAACATATCCAGATGGGAATGTATGGAGCCTTTGTCGTTCTTCCTGCTGGTGATGATAACTATGCTTATGATAACACATATGCCTTTGACAAACAATATACCTTTGTGCTCAGCGATATGCAGAGTGAAGCTCATGCTAAAGACTATGATGCGCTTCATAATGGCGGAGAAGAGTTCAACTGGAGCCAGTATCATCCAGATTATTTCTTCATCAATGGCAAGGTTTGGCCTGATACTCTGAAGGACCCACGGACCAATATTGAGGCCACTATAGGACAGCGGGTCCTGGTACGTCTGATCAATACAGGATATACTCTCCATTCCATGCATTCCCACGGGTTTCACTTTCAGGTTATTGGCACCGATGGACGTATGCTTGCTCAGCCATATGAAAAAGACACTCTGGCAATTGCCCCCGGAGAGCGCTACGACATTTTATTTACCTTCGATCAGGCTGGTCGGTATATGTTCCATGATCATGTGGAACAATTCACAACCAATAATGGAGAGTATCCAGGAGGCATCATGACGATGAT
>CBJMBI010000292.1:0-5445 GCA_966427955.1 uncultured Ktedonobacterales bacterium | reverse complement strand
CTAGACGATAAAGAGCATCTCCTCTGCTGGTGGTTGCCCTCCAACAGTTTCTACTCGGTCTAGACAGTTGGCACATAGAGGATAAAAACGGATGCTGTCTTTCGTACCTTCAATATGTTTGGCCAGCTTAGCTTTCAATTGGATGAAGTCTTTCTTCGAAAGAAAGCATTCGAATAAGGAATATTGGGTCCAGGTGCCGAAACCAGTTAGCACTTTGTGAATCTTGGTTCTCCTTCTATCGTCAGGGATGTCATATGCAACAATATAGCATGTCTTTTGCCCAATGGGAATTGTCTTGAGTGCCACGTCTTTATTTCCTCCTACTTAGCTGCATCTATCGAATGTGCAATGGAGTGTATTCAGGTATTTCTCCAGATAGGTACTTCGCAACCAGTCTGGCTTGGATTTCTATGCATTCTCGATAGCTTTTTTTGTATCCAAAGATAGGATGTGTGATTTCTTCGTTGAGGCGCTTCTCAAAACAGGTAAAGAAGACCTTCTTTGCTTCTTTCTTCAGTCGATATGCTCCAAGCTCAACTACGAAGTCCTCTCTGGTGAGCATTCGGTTGTTGAGCAAGGTGAGAACTACGGAGTCGGCAATGATGGGACGGAATTCTTCCATTAGGTCTAGTGCTAGCGCAACACGCCCGTATGTCGAGCTGTGGAGATAGCCCACAAAAGGATCAAAGCCAACTACTTGGACCATGCTGGCAACCCGGTTTGTTAGTACTGCATAAGCGTAACTGAGAAGGGCGTTGACTGGATCTGTCGGCGGTCGCTTTACACGGCCAGAGAATGGCCACTGTTGTTGATCAGCTAGCATCTTGCCAAAACAATGGAGATAGGCAGCACTTCCCGCTCCTTCTAGTCCTAAGATAGTCTCTAGCAAGGTACCGCTAATACCTGCATCTCCACTGCTCAGTACGGGTCCATCTGACGTCTCTATGGGCAGATTTGCTAGACGACGAAGTAAGTTTGCAATCTGGTCAATTTCCCGGTTGAAGGGTTGATTGGATAAGCGGCGATTTGAACGTTGGAGCATGGTGCGTTGGTTTGATAGCTTACCAATGACAAATTTTCTTGCTAGCTCACAACGCTTGGTCATGTCGTTGTGGGCACGATGTTGAGCCAGACGTAGATATGAATTTTTGGTGAGTCCAGGTGAGAGACATCCCTTGAACTGACCTATTTTGTCTAGATAGTGGATTTCGATGTTCTTGTCCATGAGCATGTGTACCGCTGAGGAGGTCATCGTCACGTCTGCGAGGATAACGACAGTATCCACTTTTATTAGTGGAATACGCTTTTTACATGCCGCCGCAGTGACTACTCCTCCCTCTCCACGTTTCTCGGGGATCTGGATCAGCAAACAATCTTCGGTATCACGCTTGACAGTTGCGTAATCTTCAGTCAGGTAAAGTGTAGGCATGTGAACCTTCTTTCGTTAATAGTTTGACTTCTTCCGGGAGACATAATGGACGTAAGCTGCAATCGCAACAACGGGCGGCTAGCTTGCCATCAAGAGGTGATGGCGCAATTTTCTGCACAGCTATTTGTAGTGCTTGTTTGATAACTTCTTGAGTTCTCTTCCGCAATTCTGGAGTGAAGTGTACCTGGACACGTTTGCGTGAGCCAAAGTAGAAGATATATCCATATGGAATTGGCGACTTGTCTGGTAGTCGCTCTTCCAAGCAGAAAGCCTGTGCACATAATTGCACATGATCGTTAAGCCATTTACCCTCTTTGCCATGTTTATATTCGACGGGGATAATCAATCCATCTACCTCTTCAACTAAATCAGCAAAGCCTGTGAGATGAAGCTTTTCGCTGTGTAAGTGGACACGACTTGTACGTATCCCGTCATTCTCGATTGTGTGCTGTCCAGGTGTATCAGTATGTTGATGCTGCAATGTTCCCTCCAACACAAACTCGTTGATCAGCATCTCCCCTTGTACGAATTCATAGTGGAAGCGACGTGGACAATATTCTAATGCATTTAATAAGGAGAGCGGTATAGCTTCAGAAAACAGATCAGACATTACTCTTCTTCTCCTTGTCATTATCTTGCAATGCTGTGTCTTTGCTATTTATGATGCAGCGGGTCTGTCCCATGCCCATGGTTGTTTTGTAGCCGATGCCTGCAAAGAGGGCAAAGCGAGCTAATGGTGTTAGCCAACGTGCCTCCGGCGTAACAATGGATCCTTTGACTTCATAAGTAATCGTCCCCAAAAAGCCCGTTTGACCAAATTTTTGCGAAGGCAGATAGCGTGTCTCAAGTTTGTAGTTGGTGACAATGACATTTTCTGTGCACCAAGTAGCAATATCCTGTGGAGTCAAGTTACAGGAGCTGAGACGGAGTTGTGCTGGGGCAAAGGCTTCCCATTGACGGGCCAGACTTTCAAACACGTCAGCAGGTTCGGGAAAGAGCTTTAGGAGCTTTCCCCATGACTTTTGACCCTTGCTGAAAGTTGTTGGAGAGGCGAACTCAAAGAGATATCTTTTCTCGGCTGGTTCTAGTGTGTGCAAATCGGCAAAGGATGAACTGGCTACCCACGCTGATGTGCTCACATGGGGATCAGGTGTCGTAATGAGGCGACTGATCTCGAAATCGGCATTGCCAATACGTACTTTTAATGCACACGGGTGGGTAACCATATACTGGACAAATGAACGAAAGACTGTGCTATCCAACATGGTTATCCGTAGCCAATAGACCTGTCCTGGACGAACCTCGACTTCTCGGTGTTTGTATGTAGCCTCGATCCGCTCGGCTTCTGAAAGATGGTTGAAGCCTTGGAGCAGACTGAGGGTATACGGACGACGTTGATTGGGGGTGTGTAGCCAGATGGCCAGGGCCGGATCACCCTGACGCACCATATCGAGAAATGCTGCCTGCAACTGATTTCCAGAACTGGGCGAGACCTGACCAACTTCAACGGGATGCAAACGTACAAGCATGGAGAAAAGTTCGCCTTTTTCAGTTTGTGGAGTCATATTAGTAGTCATCGTTTCTTGAAAAACCTTTCCTATTAACAAATAATCGGTGCGTCATCTTCCAACTGTGTATCACGTCGATCTTTGACCAGTGCCCAATATGGGATCTCTGCACAAATCTGAAATGCCATCGTACCAAGAATGGCATCGTAGTTATGGTAACTCCCATCACAGAAGGTGACTTCTAGCGGCACTGGATAGAAGCGAGCCTGTCTCCTTAGATTGTGCATATAGCTACGAGTACGGCTATTTGCACCATGCGAAGCAACGAACGCTGGTATAAATTGCTCACTAAGAGACAATTGCACTGATGATTTCAACCCGCTATGTTCGTTCAGAGCGACAATTTCTAAGCCATACAGGGTTGTCACCTGATAAGCAAACTCTTCTTCCCAGCTATCCTTGGTATATTCCGTTGCATCCAGCCTTAAGCCAATCTGTAATAGCTCGTCACGCATTTCACGCAAGCGACAAAAGACAGCAACATTTTTTAGGTCTATATTTGTCGGCTCTTGACCCGTGCGTTGCTTCCATCTCTCCAACGTCTCATCAAAATCTGCATGATAGTACCGCAGAATGTGCAGAACACTATAGGTTGTCACCTCCTTGCTAGAGAGCAGTTTGTCTGGATCGTGGATCAGAGCTAACGGAGGTTGAAAGCTCTCACGAAAGCTGAAGCGGGCTCGCTCTTTAAAATAATCCTTGAGATCCTTACGCAGCCATTTAGTAGCCTCACGCGCATCTCCACCAAACGATGATATTTCTTGCTTTGGGACCTCTTTTAAGCGCTGATAAATAGCCTTCAGACAAGGTACTGTACGCTCATCATCAAAGTTTGCTGGCTCATCAGATATGCGCCTACTGAGAACGAGAGGAAGCTTATCAAAGACTTCCTGCGGAATAGTACGCAGTGCTCCGTAGCATGACTGTCTTGAGTCAAGTATAGACGCTAGCTTATAGAGGTTCCCAAATCGTAACGGTTGTCGCTTAGCATCCTCTTCACCTGCAAAATACTGGTGCAATGCTTCGAGAAAAGCATCCAGCTCTGCCTTTCCTTGATCATTTTCACCTTTCTTGAGTATTTTAACTGTATGAAAGATCTCTACGATCGAGCCCGTCTTCACATAGGCATAGAGATCATTTTTCCTGGACATCTCCAGAGCCAGAGCTGCCAATTGAGTACGCTCAATGCTCTTGCCATCAAATGGTTTGAGCAGTTGATAATCGTCCGGACTAATCACGGCCATTGCAACACTGGGATGATCCTTCTGCTCTTTCGCCAGCACGCGACCAGCTCTTCCCAAACGCTGAATCAATTCATCACCAGCCAAAGCATCACAATAGAGAAAATCGATATTTTGACGAGGTTTTTCCTGAGAACGTTCAAAGTTATAGCCAATATCCACAGTTGGTGTTGCTAGAATCAGCGGTAGTTCTTTGGCCGTTTCGCGCTGATCACGCTGCTCTACTCCTGTAATGCGCCCCATCCTGTCCTCAGGGATAGTTTTCGATAGCTGCTTATATGCACGACTGATGGTGGCAAGTGAACTGGAGATAATAGCGCCTTCCTCTCTTTGTTCTAGCCGCTTACTAATATCTTGATGTTCCCGCGCTACCAATATGGAGAGCCCACCAGCTTGTTCTCCACGCTCACCCATCTGCAACTCCTCTGTGCTGTAGACAGTCAGTTGTAGCGGAGCAAGCGCTCGAATGGGCTCAATATATGGCTGATCTTCAGGAGGGATGGGACTGTTTGGCTCAATCCAGTCAATGCGCAATCCCAGATGGTCCAGATAGCGTTTAACTTCTGGACGTGGTGTTGCGGTTAGGATACAGAACTGCCGGAGATTGTCCGCTGTATTGTTAATATATCCCCTTTGTTGTGACAACTTGATGAAAAAGAGGAAAGTTGCCAGTTGTTTAGGATCGTAGTAATGAAACTCATCAACGATCAGGTAGTTAGGTAGACCAAAGAAGTCATGGAAAAGTGAGTCTCGGTCAAAGCGATTGTAGCACAGGTAGATCGCGTAATAGAAGATGTCAGGATTGACCACAAAGATCGTTGCTCGTTTGGCCGTGTCATTATCAATCTGGCTAGGATCGTTGATAATATCGTGGAATGCTTTCGCCCTGCGCACATCTGCTTCGCTAAAATACTCTTTTTGCAGATGCTTATCTAGCTCTTCCCTGGTCAAGGCCATCACGCGATATGGCAGACCATTCTCCTCACAAAATTTTTGTGCATCTTTTGCATGTTGCAAGATCAGCTCATTAGTTGGAGCAATCAGCAGCACATTGTCATGAATCGGGTTTAGCCTTGTAATACCTTTGTCTCTCGCCCGTTTGAGCAGACGAAGCAAAGCGGCTTTCGTCTTACCTGTGCCTGTATTATATGTGTTGACAATGATAGGCGCATCTGCTTTATATGTACGCCACTGGTGGTACAGAGGG